>CAYGMG010000015.1:16266-45125 GCA_964350895.1 uncultured Lysobacter sp. | reverse complement strand
CACTGCTGCCTCCCGTAGGAGTCTGGACCGTGTCTCAGTTCCAGTGTGGCTGATCATCCTCTCAGACCAGCTACGGATCGTCGCCTTGGTGGGCTCTTACCCCGCCAACTAGCTAATCCGGCATAGGCTCATCCAATCGCGTGAGGCCCGAAGGTCCCCCACTTTCACCCGAAGGTCGTATGCGGTATTAGCGTAAGTTTCCCTACGTTATCCCCCACAACTGGGCAGATTCCTATGCATTCCTCACCCGTCCGCCACTCGCCGCCAGGCCGAAGCCCGCGCTGCCGTTCGACTTGCATGTGTTAGGCATGCCGCCAGCGTTCAATCTGAGCCAGGATCAAACTCTTCAGTTAAAACTTCCGAATGTCCGAAGACACTCAATATCGTTGCAACTGCAGAAGTCCGACCCAAGCGTCGCTGACTACTAAAATCAATTGACTCTTAGGTGTCCGACCCGAAGGCCGAACTGTTCGTCCCGAAGGACAAACTTGGACGTTCTGCAAGATGGACTTCTCACCCATCCGCAGACGCCCGCACAAGTCACCTGCGCACACTGTCAAAGATCTTCGCGATCAGGCCTCAGCGCCCTCTCGCTCGCTACCGAAGCGTTTCGCCTCAGTGAGCCGCGCATCTTACACCGTTTCCGAAGTCCGTCAATACCTCAAAACCAACTTCGTCCACCTCCCCCACCCGCCGACTCCTCAAACATCCGGGCCGCCGCGAAGGGCCGCGAACTATGCAGCAATCAGTCGGAAATGGGAAGAGGGAAATTTCAGCGAGCGACGCTGATTTTCGCTTTCGATTCAGCTTGCGCTGAGCCGTACGCGACGGAAGTTGCGCTTGCCAATCTGCAGCAGGCCTTCGAAACCCGCCGGCAGGGTGGCCTGCGGATCCGTGATCACCTGGCCATTGATACGCACCGCCCCCTCCTTGAGCTTGCGGCTCGCCTCACCGTTGCTGCTGGCGAGCCCTGCCTGCGCGAGCAGCGCGATGATCCGGACACCCTCCACGGGCACGCTCAGCGGGTGGATGGGAAGTGCGTCGAGATCGCCCTCGCCGCGAACTGCCGCGTGCCAGCCCTCCACTGCCCTCTCGGCCTCTGCCTTGCCGTGGAATCTCGCCGCCAGCTCTCGGGCCAGGCGCAGCTTGGCATCTCGGGGGTTGAGCTGACCGCTGTCGATGTCAGCCTTCATCTGCTCGATGTCCGCCAGGCTGGCATCGAAGCTCAGCAGTTCGTACCAGCGCCACATGAGGTCGTCGCCGATCTTCATCGCCTTGGTCACGATGTCGACCGCGGGCTCGTTGATGCCGATGTAGTTGCCGAGCGACTTGCTCATTTTGTTGACGCCGTCGAGCCCCTCAAGCAGTGGCATGGTCAGCACTACCTGTGGCGGCTGGCCGAAGTGCTCCTGAAGTGCACGGCCCATCAGCAGGTTGAACTTCTGGTCGGTGCCGCCGAGCTCGACGTCGGCGCGCAGGGCGACCGAGTCATAGCCCTGGGCCAGCGGATAGAGGAACTCATGGATGGAGATCGGCTGCTGCGCGGCGTAGCGCTTGGCGAAGTCGTCGCGCTCCAGCATGCGCGCCACGGTCAGCAGCCCCGCCAGCCGGGTCATGTCGACCGCGCTCATGCCGCCAAACCATTCCATATTGAAGCGCAGCTCGGTCCGGTCCTGGTCAAGGACCTTGAACACCTGATCGGCATAGGTGCGGGCGTTGGCCTCTACAT
Organism: uncultured Lysobacter sp.; assembly: GCA_964350895.1. Taxonomy (GTDB): domain Bacteria; phylum Pseudomonadota; class Gammaproteobacteria; order Xanthomonadales; family Xanthomonadaceae; genus Pseudomarimonas. The sequence goes on along the minus strand of CAYGMG010000015.1, from coordinate 43,396 downwards.
CCTCGCGGGTCATCGGCTTGCGGGTCGTATTCTTGCCGGTCGGATCGCCAATCATTCCGGTGAAGTCGCCGATCAGGAAGATCACCTGATGCCCCAGATCCTGGAACTGGCGCATCTTGTTCAACAACACGGTGTGGCCAAGGTGCAGATCAGGTGCGGTGGGGTCGAAGCCCGCCTTGACCCGCAGCGGCCTGCCCTGGCCGAGACTGGCCTCGAGCTGTTCCCGCTTGATCAACTCATCCGCCCCCCGGGCAATCAGGGACAGGGCTGCATCGACCGACTCACTGGCCATGGAAATCCTTCAAAGTGTGCGTGACAGCGCGCTCTTGGGCGCCATGAAGTTAAAGTGACGTTAAACGGACGGGATTCAAAAATCCAGCAGGAACAAAGGTTTGACGCCAAGTCCTGAGCCTGTTTATCGTAGCTGCAGAACTGCAAGAGTACTTCACGCGTGATCGAATCGAGCCGCCCGGGCGCCAGCCCGACCCAGGCCCCTCTTGTCAGTGGCTCTGACCTGCTAAGGAACCCAAGGCGTTGGCAGCGCGAACATTGGCTGCTGGCCAGCTGCCTCGGCACCGTGGCCGTGCTGGTTGCGTCGATCGTGCCGGGCTTTGCCGATGCCCACCGCGAGAATGCCGCCCTGGGTGTCGCGGCGCTTTCGGACGAGTGGATCGAAGAGCGACTTCTGCTGCCACCGCCGCTGGAGACAGTGCGCGCAGAGCCGATGGGCGACCAGCATCAGTGGCGTCCGGTGACCGTGCAGTCGGGCCAGAACATGGCCGACATCTTCCAGGCACAGGGTCTCTCGGGCCAGATGCTGCATCGTTTGCTCGGCGTGGAGGGAATGCGCGAGGCGCTCACCCGCATCCGCCCGGGGCAGGTTTTCGACTTCGAGCTGGATGCAGACGGTGCGCTGACAGCGCTGCGCTTCGAGAAGGACGACAGCACGCGCGTGGTGCTGATCATCGACGATGCCGAAGTCCGGATCGAGAGCGAGCAGCGTGCGATCCAGCACCGAGTGATGGTCGCTTCGGGACGGATCAGCGATTCGCTGTTTGGCGCCGCCGAGGCGGCCGGCATGAGCAATGCGGCAACCCTCGAGCTTGCCAAGGCGTTCGGCTACGACATCGATTTCGCTCAGGATCTGCGCGTCGGCGACGAGTTCCATGTGCTCTATGAAGAGATCTGGCGCGAGGGCGAGCGCCTGCGCTCCGGCGATATCCTGGCCGCTACCTTCGTCAATCAGGGCAAGCGCTATCAGGTGTTCCGCTATATGTTCGCGGACGGTCGCAGCGAGTACTTCGACGCCGAGGGGAGGCCGATGAAGAAGGGCTTTCTGCGCATGCCGATCGATTTTGCGCGGATCAGTTCGCGCTTCAGCTCGGCGCGCCGGCATCCGGTGCTCGGAACGACGCGTGCGCATCGCGGGGTGGACTACGCGGCGCGCAGCGGCACCCCGATCATGGCAGCCGGCGACGGCAAGGTGCTGTTCGCGGGCTGGAAGAACGGCTACGGGCGGACGGTGATCCTGCAGCACGGCAACCAGGTGTCCACCCTCTACGCGCACATGTCGCGATTCGCCGGTCTGCGGACCGGTGCGCGGGTGCGCCAGGGCGACACCATCGGCTATGTCGGCGCATCGGGCCTGGCCAGCGGCCCGCATCTGCACTACGAGTTCCGCGTCGCCGGCGTCCATCGGGACCCGCTGAAGGTGACCATGCCCAAGCCCGAGCCTTTGCCGGCCGGCGAGATGGCGCGCTTCCGTCTGCAGAAGGAGCCGCTGGTCGCGCAGCTGGCCCTGCGCGAGAGCAACGCACTGCTCGCCCTGCGCCAGTGAGCCCAGCGCCGGGCGATCTCTTCGTCGGGCTGATCTCCGGAACCAGCGCAGACGGCATCGATGCCGCGTTGTGCAGCTTTTCCGCCGGCACCCGTCTGCTGACTGGATTCACCCTGGCCTATCCGGCCGAGGTCCGCGAGGCGGTCGTGGCGCTCAGCCAATCCGATGCCGCGGCGCCCTTGGACAGCATCGGCGAACTGGATCACGCGGTGGCGCAGTCCTTTGCTGCCGCGGCAAACGCCCTGATCGATCGCGCCGGCGTGGCCCGTGACAGGGTCCGGGCGATCGGCAGCCATGGACAAACGCTGCGGCATCGCCCCGAGAGCGCGCATCCCTTCACCTGGCAAATGGGCGACCCGTCGCTGATCGCGGAGCTGACCGGCTGCACCGTGGTGGCCGACTTTCGCCGGCGCGACATGGCGGCGGGCGGTCAGGGCGCGCCATTGCTGCCTGCCTTGCATGCCCACCTGCTGCGCTCGGGCAATGAAGAGCGCGCGGTGCTCAACCTGGGCGGAATCGCCAATCTCAGCCTGCTGCCCCGGCAAGGCCCGGTACGCGGCTTCGACTGCGGACCGGCGAATTGCCTGCTGGATGCCTGGCACGCACGCCATCGTGGCGCTGGCTACGACAGCAATGGCGAGTGGGCCAGCTCGGGAAGCGTGGACGATACGCTGCTGGCTCACTTGCTGGACGAGCCCTGGTTTGGCCGCCCTGCGCCCAAGAGCAGCGGGCGCGAAGTATTGAATCTGGACTGGCTTGCCGCGCGCGCCGGCGAGCGTCTTGGCCAGCTCGACGCGGCGGATGTCCAGGCAACTCTGCTGGCGCTGAGCGCGGACACCGTATCCGCGGCCCTGCTCCGCGAGCAGCCGGCTATTCAGCGTCTGCTGGTCTGCGGCGGCGGCGTGCACAACACCGCCTTGCTCGACGCGCTGCGCTCGCGGCTTCCTGGTGCGGTGGTTGAATCATCGGCCGCACAGGGCGTCGACCCGGATCTCATCGAGGCCATGGGCTTCGCGTGGCTGGCGCGGGCAACCCTCGCCGGCGAACCCGGCAACCTGCCCGAGGTGACCGGCGCGCGCGGGCCACGCATCCTCGGCGGCGTCTACTCCGCCTGAGCCGCCGGCGCCTGCGGTGGACGCAGCCAGATCAGCAGCAGGCAGGCGATGATGGCTGGTATGCCGATCAGGGCCGTGCCGACAAAGAACCACGCATAGGCCTCGAACAAGCTGCGGCCCTCACCCAGCCACTCCACGATCGCGCCGGAGAATCCTTTTCCCACCTTGCCGATCAAGGCGTAAAAGGAGCTGAGCAGGGCGTACTGGGTTGCCGTATAGCCGATGCTGGTCAGGCTCGACATGTAGGCGATCAGCGCAATGCCGGCAAAGCCGGCAGAGAAATTGTCGACCGCCATGGCCACCGTGAACACGGTCAGGTCGGCGCCGCTGAGTGCCAGCCATGCATAGGCGAGATTGGAGCCCGGGCCGAGCACCGCGCCGAGCATCAGGGTGTGCAGGAAGCCGATGCGGATCGCCAGCACACCGGCAGCGGCGGTGCCGAGCAGGGTTGCCACCAGGCCAACGCTGCCGCGGATCGATCCGACCATTTCCTTGTCGAAGCCGAGGTCGGCGTACATCGGGTTGGCCATTGGTCCCATCACGAAGTCGGCCAGTCGGTAGAGACTGATGGTGGCCAGCATCAGAAAGGCCCACTGCCGGTGGCGGCGGAAGAAGGCGATGAACGGGCCGATCACGGCATCGAACAGGCCGCGTGTGGTCCACAGCATGGGCTCGCCGTAGTGGGCGCCGACGCCGCCCGGCTCGCGGGCCTTGAGCGCGGCGACCAGTCCGACCGCCATCAGGGCCACCATCGTGGTGTAGGAAAGCGACCAGCCGATATAGGCCGCGAGCACAAGAATCAGGGCATCGGTGATCAGCAGGGCGCCGCGGTAGCCGAGCTGGTAGGCGGTGCTGAGCAGGGCCAGCTCTTCGCCCGAGTCGGCGCTCTCGATGCGCCAGGCATCGACCACGATGTCCTGGGTTGCCGAGGCCAGCGCCGCGGCCACCGCAAGCAGTGCGAAAGCCGCCAGGCCGCCCTCGGGGCTGAGCCAGGCCATGCCCAGCAGCGCCGCAGCAACGACAAGCTGGGAGAACACGATCCAGCCTCGACGCCGGCCGAGCCGGCGGCCCAGCCAGGGCACATCGGCCTTGTCGACAATCGGCGCCCAGAGCAGCTTGGCTGAGTAGGCAAGACCCGCCCAGGACAGAAAGCCGATCATGGCCAGCTCGACCCCGGCCTCGCGCAGCCAGTAGCCAAGCGTGTTGCCGACCAGCATGAAGGGCAGCCCCGAGGCCAGGCCGAGGCCCAGCATGACCAGCACCTTGGGCTGGCCAAGCGCTGACAGGACCTGGCGCCAACCGCTGTCGGGGCGGTCAGTCGGCATAGCTCACCGTAAACGGCGCGTGGTCAGAGAAACGATTCTCACGGGGACAGATCGCACAGTCGCGCAAGCCGCCAGCGAAACCGGGAGACACCAGCTGGTAGTCGATCCGCCAGCCGACGTCCTTGTCGCGCGCCGCCCCGCGCTGCGACCACCAGGTGTACTCCTGGCCATCCGGGCGCAGCCGGCGGTAGGCATCAACCCAGCCGGCCTTGCCCAACAATCCGTCGAGCCAGGCGCGCTCCTCGGGCAGGCAGCCCGAGTTCTTCTGGTTGGACTTCCAGTTGCGGATGTCGCGCTCGCCGTGGACGATGTTCCAGTCGCCGCAAATGACGTAATGCCGCCCGCTGCGCAGCCACTCGTCCATGATCGGGGCGAACCAGCCCATGACCTCGAACTTGAAGCCTTGACGTTCATCGCCGCTGGAGCCAGAGGGCAGGTAGAGCGAGACCACGCTGAGCTGGCCGAAGCGCGCCTCGATATAGCGGCCCTCGCTGTCGAAGGGCTCCCAGCCTAGCTCGCAGCGAACCTCGTCCGGCGCGCTGCGCGAATAGATGGCGACTCCGCTGTAGCCGCGCTTGCTGCGCGCGTCGTGCAGGAAGCGTTGGTAGCCAGCCGGAAGGTACAGCGGATCCTGCAGCTGCTCGGCGCGGGCCTTGGTTTCCTGCACGCAGAGCACGTCGACGAACTGCTCGGCGAACCAGTCGAAAAATCCCTTGCTCGCCGCGGAGCGAAGTCCGTTGGCGTTGAACGTGGTGATCCGCATGATCCCTCCCTGGATGGCCGGCGAGCAGGCAATTGCCGCCGGCCGATCCGGCAAGCCTGCCGCTGCCGCGCGCCGAGGGCAACTGCTGCGCTACGGATGACAGCCTGTGCCCGGCACCCTAAGCTGCGCGCCTTGCCCGCAAGCGGATACGACATGAGCGATTTCAAGCAGCGCTTCCTGGCCCTGGCCGCCGCCCAGCAGGCCCTGCGCTTTGGCAGCTTCACCCTCAAGTCGGGTCGGGTATCGCCTTACTTCTTCAACGCCGGGCGCTTTGACAGTGGCGCCGCGCTGGCCGAACTCGGCGACTGCTACGCAGACGCGCTGGAGGCATCCGGTCTCGACTGCGACATGCTGTTCGGGCCGGCCTACAAGGGCATCCCGCTGGCAACCGCCGCAGCGGTGGCGCTGGCCAGGCGCGGCCGGAGCCTGCCGCTGGCCTTCAACCGCAAGGAGGCCAAGACCCATGGCGAGGGCGGACAGGTCATGGGCGCGGGGCTGCACGGCCGCGTGCTGATCGTCGACGATGTGATCACCGCCGGCACCGCAGTGCGCGAATCCCTGGCGCTGATCCGTGAGCAGGGTGCGACCCCCTGCGGCGTGCTGATCGCCCTCGACCGGCAGGAGCGCGGCACCGAGCGACGCTCCGCGGCACAGGAATTGGCTGAATGTGAGGGAATTCCTGTGATTGCCATCGCCGGCCTCGACGACGTGCTGGCCTATACTGAACGCGACACCCGACTGGCTGACCATCTGCAACCGCTGCGACGCTACCGCGCGGAGTTCGGCTGCGAGGGGTGAATCGTTTGGGAGTTCCGCATGCGACTGTTGAAACTTGCCGTCACCATCAGCCTGCTGCTCGGCGTCGGCCTTGCCGATGCGCAGCAGAAGAAGCTGTATCGCTGGACCGACAAGGACGGCCAGGTCCACTACAGTGACCATGTGCCACCCGAGGCCATCGAGAACGCCCGCTCGGAGATCAACCAGCGCGGCCTGAAAGTCGGCGAAGTGGACCGCGCACTGAGCGCCGAGGAACAGGCCGCGGCCAAGCAGGCCGAGCGCGAAGCTGCCGAACAGGCCAAGCTCAAGGAGGAGGAATCGAAGCGCGATGCCATCCTGCTCAGCTCATATGGCTCGGTGGCGGAGCTGGACCGCGCTTATCGCGAGCGTTTCGACCTGCTTGATCAGTCGCTGGAATCCGCCCGGGTAGGCATCCGCAGCCAGGAGAAGAGCCTCGCTGATCTGCTTGCCCACGCCGCCTCGCTGCAGCGTCAGAACAAGCCGGTGCCCGCCAATATCCGCAGTTCGATCGAAATCGCCCAGCGCCAGGTCTCCCAGCAGCGCGATTACCTGACCTCGCGCGAAGACGAAAAGAAAGCGGTGGAAGACGAGTACAAGTCAGTCCGCGACCGCTACCTGATTCTGGTCAGCGAGCAGGCAGCAGCCGGCGAATAGCGCCGTCGCGCGACGTCCTAGTGTCCTGTCCCGGAAGTATGTTGTTGAAGTCGCGACGCGGATTCGTCGTCGAGGCAAGGCGCGAGAAGGAGGCATAGCAGCGCTATGGTGACGACGAGGAACGCAGCATCGGCGGCGCAGACCGAGCGAATTCTGCGATGTACTTCCGGGACAGGACACTAGAAGGGCAACGCAAGACCAGGCTCGATGGCCAGCAGCTGAGCGCGGAAGAGACCCTGGATGCGCTCCAGTGCTGCTTGGCTATCGGCATCAAAGCGCAGCACCAGCGACGGCGTGGTGTTGGAGCAGCGCACCAGGCCCCAGCCATCCGACCAGTCGGCACGCACGCCGTCAATGTTGAACACCTTGGCCCCCTCGAAGCGGGCCTTCTCGCGGAAGCGCTCGACGAAGGCGTAGTGCGCGCCTTCCTCCATCTCGATCTTCAGTTCGGGCGTGGACACGCTGTCCGGCAACTCGGCGAACACCTCATCCGGATCGCGGTCGTCGGTTGCGAGGATTTCCAGCAGTCGCGCGGCGGCGTAAATGCCGTCGTCGAAACCGTACCAGCGCTCCTTGAAGAAGAAGTGTCCGCTCATCTCGCCGGCGAGCTCGGCGCCGGTTTCGCGCATCTTGGCCTTGATCAGCGAGTGCCCGGTCTTCCACATGATCGGGCTGCCACCGTGGCGCAGGATCTGCCCGGACAGGTGCCCGGTGCACTTGACGTCGTAGATCACTGCCGCGCCCGGGTTGCGGCTGAGCACATCCTGGGCGAACAGCATCAGCACGCGGTCCGGGTAGATGATCCGTCCGCTGCGGGTGACCACGCCTAGGCGATCGCCGTCGCCATCGAAGGCAAGGCCCAGCTCGGCATCGGTGCGCTGCACGGCCGTGATCAGGTCGGCCAGGTTCTCCGGATCGCTGGGATCCGGATGATGGTTGGGGAACTCCCCATCCACTTCGCAGTACAGGCCCTCGGCGTCGGCGCCGATCGACTCCAGCACCTCGGGCGCAAGCGCCCCGGCGACGCCGTTGCCGCAGTCGACGACGACCTTGATCCGGCGCTCCAGCTGCACATCGGAGGAGATCCGCTCGACGTAGTCGCGGCCCATGTCCATGTCCTGCAGGCCGCCGGGCTGGTCGCCATGCAGGCGGTTCTCGGCGATCCGCTCGTACAGATCGGTGATCGCCTCACCGGACAGCGTCTCGCCGCCGATGACGATCTTGAAGCCGTTGTAGTCGGGCGGATTGTGGCTGCCGGTCACCGCGACGCAGCTGCCCGAGTGCAGCTGGTGCGCTGCGAAGTAGACCACCGGCGTCGGCGCCTGGCCGATATCGGTGACGTCGCAACCGGTGCTGCGCAGTCCCTCGATCAGCGCCTTCGACAGCTCGGGGCCGGACAGCCGTCCATCGCGTCCGACGACAATCTCGCGCAGCCCTTTCTCGCGCAGGGTGGAGCCGATGGCCTGGCCGATCAGCTTGGCGATGCTGGCATCGAGCGTCTTGCCGACCACGCCGCGGATGTCGTAGGCGCGGAAGATGCTGCGCTCGACGCGCAACGAGGCTGCGCTCTGCTTGGGCTTGGGCTCCTCGCGGGCCGGCGCTGCGGCTGGCTGCTGTGCGTTCTCCGCAGCCAGCGTCTCGGCGAAGGTCGGCGCGGCCGCCTCGCTGGCGCCGCTGAAATCAATGCGCCGGGCAAAGCCGAAGATCACCACGGCCAGCGCGGCCAGCACGCCACCGATGATGATCGTCACGATCGGCGAGGTGCCGGTCAGACTGGTCGGCATGGCAAGGGCCAGAGTGAACGGCGACTTGGCGACCGGCTGCAGGCTCACCTGGCCGCGCAGCGATTCGTCGCCGAAGCTGAACAGCACTTCCGGGCCGACCCGCAGCTCAAGCAGGGCGCCGCCGATTGACAGCGCAGCGATGTGTTTTGTCAGCACGCTGAGTGGCATTTCGACCACGGCCACCGCCTGCGGGCCGCGGTCATCGTCAATGCGCAGCGCCAGCCCCAGACGCTGTCCATCGCGGCGACCCACCGGGGCCACCGCCAGATCGCCACTGACGCTGGCCTGGGCGACCAGGGACAGGCGCGTGTAGTCGGCCTGGTCACCGGCCGTGGCAACCGTGTTCTCGACCCTTGCTGCCTCCACGGCGGTGGCACTGATGCCTTCCCAGTCATCGGCCAGCCGCTCGGCGGCCTCTTCGTAGGCGCCCGCGGCGACGTCGGCGCGGAAGTAGCGGTCCTCGCTGCGCCGCCCCAGCTCGTCGGCATAGCCGCCGATGATTGTGGTCAACCTGCCAGCCAGGTCGCTGCTAGCTGCCTGCAGGTTCACTCCGATCGGCTCGGCGCGGAGACCGTTGAGACCGACGGCGACCATGCCGGCCGCGGCAATGCCGGCGATGCCCGCCAGCAACAGGACGATCACCCGCAGCCCGGACTCGCCGATCGGGAGGTCCTGCAGCCGGAACCCGCGCGGCTGTTCGTCGCGGGCGGCTTTGGAGACTCGGGATCTGGCCATTCTGGCGTCCTGTCGCGGCGTCAAGTCAGTCCGGTGTGACCGAAGCCGCCGGACCCACGGGAAGAGGGTGAAAACTCATCACAAGGTTCCAGCGCAACCTGCACCACCGGCATGAATACCAGCTGCGCGACGCGATCCCCCGGGCTGATGGTAACGGGGGCGCCCCCGCGGTTCCACAGGCTGATCATAAGCGGCCCCTGGTAGTCGGCGTCGATCAGTCCGGTCAGGTTGCCCAGCACCAGTCCCTGCTTGTGCCCGAGCCCGCTGCGCGGCAGCACCACGGCGCACAGCGAAGGATCATCGATATGGATGGCAAGCCCCGAGGCAACCAGCTTGGCCTCGCCCGGCGCGAGAGACAGCGGCGCATCGAGCATCGCCCTGAGATCCATGCCGGCGCTGCCTGCGGTTGCGTAGTCGGGCAGCGGAAACTCCGTGCCAAGCCGCTGATCCAGCACTTTCATCGCCACCTTCGGGCGCTGGCTCATCGGGCCTGCTCCATGCGCTCGGCGATGCAGGCGACCAGCTCGGCGGCCACCGAGGCCTTGTCGGCGAGGCCGATCTCCCGGCCGCCATCGGCCCAGAACACCGACAACGCGTTGTCGCAGGACTCGAAGCCGCAGCCCGGCTGTCCGACATGGTTGGCGGCGATCATATCGAGGCGCTTGCGCTGCAGTTTGTCGCGGGCATGCTGCTCGACATCATTGGTTTCCGCGGCGAAGCCGACGATGTACGGACGCGGCGCAGTCGCGGCGACCTCGGCGAGGATGTCAGGATTGAGGACCAACTCGATGCGCCAGGTGTCGCCGCTCTTCTTGCGTTTGCGATCCAGTACCTCGAGCGGCCGGTAGTCGGCTACCGCGGCGGCGGCGATGAACACGTCCTGCCCGGGCAGGGCCGCGAACACCGCGCGATGCATGTCCTGCGCCGAGCGCACGTCGATCCGCTCCACACCCGGCGGCGTCGGCAAGGCGACCGGACCGGAGACCAGGGTCACCTCGGCGCCTTCGGCCAGGGCCGCGGCCGCCACCGCAAAGCCCATCTTTCCCGAGCTGCGGTTGCCAAGAAAGCGCACCGGATCGATATCCTCCAAGGTCGGGCCCGCGGTGATCAGCACGCGGCGGCCGGCCAGCCGGCCCGCTGGCAAGGCTGAAAGCGGAGCGCCGCCCAGTGCGGCAACAATCTGTTCAGGCTCACTCATCCGTCCGGCGCCGCTGTCGCCACAGGCCTGGCTGCCAATGCCGGGACCGACGAACTGAACACCCCGCTCGCGCAGAACTGCAAGGTTTGCCTGCAGAGCGGGATGCGCCCACATCTGCTGGTTCATCGCCGGCGCCACCAGCACAGGCGCGGCGCTGGCCAGCAGCACCGTCGTCAGCAGGTCATCGGCCTGGCCGGCAGCCATGCGCGCGATCAGGTCGGCGGTGGCCGGGGCGAGCACGATGCGCTGCGCCCAGCGGGCCAGCTCGATGTGGCCCATCGCGGCCTCGGCGGCGTCATCCCACAGCGCCGTGCGCACGCTGCGCCCGGAGAGGGCCTGGAAGGTCAGCGGGGTGACAAAGCGCGCCGCCGACTCGGTCAGCACGACCTGCACTTCATGGCCCCGTTCGCGCAGCCGGCGCACCAGCTCGGCGGACTTGTAGGCGGCGATCCCGCCACCCACGCCGAGCACGATGCGTTCTGCGGCCTGCACTGCGGCCATTCGGAATTCTCCTACCCTGATCTGCTCGCGAATCTTACCCGAAGCGCCTGCAGCGGCCGCTGCCACTGCGCCATCGCATTCAGCCACCCTGAGCATGCCGCAACCCCGTGGCGCCGTCGCGAGACTCCTTGGCATGAGCATCAAACATTGGCCGGAACAGGAACGGCCGCGGGAAAAGCTCGCAAGGCAGGGCGCCCAGGCACTTTCAGATGCCGAGCTGCTGGCGATCTTCCTCGGCTCAGGGGTACGCGGCGAGGATGCAGTCAGCCGGGCCCGCCGGCTGCTCTCCGAGCACGGCAGCCTGCGCGGCCTGCTGCAGGCGGCGGGCGGACGGCCGGCGCGGGCAGTCAGCGGGCTCGGTCCGGTGGCCGCCTGTCGCCTGCAGGCCGCCGCCGAACTGGGCAGCCGCTGCCTGCACCAGGTGCTGGAACGCGGAGATGCGCTGAGCGATCCGCACAGCGCAGCCCAGCTCTTCGCCTCGCGTTTGCGGCCGCTGGCCCACGAGGCGTTCGCCGCCGCCTTCCTCGACACCCGGCATCGCCTGCTGGCCTTCGAGGTGTTGTTTCAGGGCACCATCGACGGCGCCGAGGTGCACCCCAGGGTGCTGGTGCAGCGCTGCCTGGAGCGCAACGCGGCGGCGGTCCTGGTAGGGCACAACCACCCCAGCGGCGTCGCCGAACCGAGCGCCGCTGACCGGCACCTGACCCTGCGCCTTCGCGACGCCTTGGCCCTGGTTGACGTTCGCCTCCTTGACCACCTGGTCGTGGGCGATGGCCCACCGGTGTCGATGGCGGCCCGCGGCTGGGTCTGAGTCGGCCCTGCTGCAGCGCAACAGTCCACTGCACTGCCCAGCGGCCGTCCGCGCCGTATACTCAGGCCATCCGATATTGATGGTGTGAGCGTCCTGGGTGGCAGATCGAGTGTTCCTGCAGCTTAGCAATTCGTTTCCCGCTGACGGCGTGGAGCGGGCAGTGCCCGACCATGCCACCGCCGCGCGCCTGCTGCACGACTGCCGGCCGGATTTCATCCAGCTGCTGGCGCGCCGCCGCGAGGCATTGCTCGCGGCCTTCCCCGGAACCGATCCGGAATACCTTGGCAAGGTCGACTGCGCCTTGATGATCAGCTTGGCACGGCTAGGCATGCGCCATGGCAGCTGGGGCGATGATTTCCACCACTACCACAACGAGAATCACGCGCTGGAGATTCTCGACGGCCGACTTGGCCGGATGATGGACAGCGCGGGACTTGTGCGGCTACCGCTGTTCGAGTGGCTGGCGCTATCGCTGTTCGCCACCTGCCATGACCTGCGCCAGCGTGAGCAGGTCGACTTCAGCCACCCGATCGGCAATAACGAGGCGGCCAGCATCTGCGAGACGCGGCGCATCCTCGCCCTGTCCGGCTTTGACAGCCAGCGCGATCGCGACCTGTTCAATGCGCTCGACATGATGATTGCCGGCTCGACCTTCGATCCGCGGCCGACCCCGCCCCTGGCCGACTTCAATTCCGCCGAAGTGGTCACCACGGCCGGCGCCCTGGCACCCCAGCTTCCGACCTTCCTTGACCGCGAGTTCCCCTGGTGGCGCGAGGATCCCAGCGCGGTGCGCGCAGTCGAGCTGGCGCAGATGGCCTCCGACCTCGACACCGCCAACGTCGGCGAGGCTTTTCCCTGGCTTGCCGAGAGTGCCAGCAGGCTATGCCAGGAGCGCGAGATGCGCAGCGGCCGCTCGCTGGACGCGGAGAACTCCGCGACGCCTTGCCTGGGCTTCCTCAGCGACGGCCAGGAGCGCTACTTCTTCGAGCTGCACCGCTTCTGCTCGGACATCGGCCGCGATACCTTTGCCGCGGCCAAGGAGCGCAATGCGGACCGGCTGCGCCAGGTGTCCGACGCGCTCCGTCAGCGCTTCAACGGCAAGGGTCCGGCCAACGGCCAGGCAGTGGTCGAGGCCTTCTCGGCCTATTCGCTGGCGCCCTGAGCCACGGCGGCTCAACGCCGCGAAGCGCAGCGATCGGGCACAGCCCGGGCAAGCGCCTGCCGCGTCGGCTCGAAAAACTCCCTGTACAAATAACGAGGCCCTCCGAAGAGGGCCTCTTGCTTACCCGAACCGCCGCGACATCCTTGCCGCGGCGGCTTTGACGCACGCTCGGTGGATTACTGGCCCGGCAGGTTGACCGTCCAGTCCTTGGTCCAGTTCTCGCCCGCGCCGAAGGCGCCGCGATGGGTGGTCGGCTGGAAGTAGCCGTCCGCCAGCACGCCGCCACCGGACAGCACCGGCGAACCGGCGGCCGGGAGGAAGCCGCTCAGCTGCGGGTCACCGCTCTGGTTGCCCGTGCCCGCCGCGTACCAGGCGGAGACCGCATAGGGGTCGCCCGAAGCGTCGTCGAAGGTGTTGCCGGTGCAGCCGCCCATGAAGCTGTTGGTCATGGTGAACAGCTCGCCCTGAGCGCTGGCGGTGCCGAGGCCGAAGGTGCCGGCGTCGTCCAGGTTGAGGCAGCTGCGGGTGTAGCCGGTCACTACCATGTTGACGTAGTTGCCGCCCGCGCCGCGGCGGATGCGCATGCCGTCACGGGTGCCGGTCGGGGTGCCGACCATGGTGAAGTTGGCGACCGACGGCGTGGTGCGCGGCTGCTTGTCGTTGTTGTTGCTGTCGTTGTCGGTCTCGAAGCCGTTCGAGTCCGAGGTCAGGTCAGGGTTGCTGCCCTGGAAGCCCAGACCGAACTGCAGCTTGCCGTTGTAGCCCTGGTCGAAGTCGAAGCAGTCGTCGCCCATGTTCGAGCAGACCAGGTAACGGCCGTTGACGCTGCCGCCGAACATCTCGAAGCCATCGTCCAGGCCGCCGTCGACCTGCACGTACTCCATCACGGTGCCGTTGCCGACGCCGAGCAGGGTCAGCGAGTTCAGCTCCTCGTTCGGGGCGATCTGCTGACCCGCCCAGCGGATGCGGACGTAGCGCAGGACGCCCGAGTTGTCGTCCAGCACCGGATCGGTGGCCGAACCGTAGGTGATGTCCGGCACCGCCTCGAACTGGCAAGGCTGGCCAGCGGTGGCGTCGTTGCAGATCGAGCGACCGGCGATCACGATGCCGGCCCACGAGCCCGGCACCGCTTCCGGACCGGTGAAGGTGATCGGCTGGTCCTTGGTGCCGTTGGCGTAGATCTGGCCGCCCTGCTTGACCGAGATGAAGTTCGGCGCGGTGGCTTCGGCGCCGCCGACCACAGTCACCCCCGGCGCAACGCTCAGCTTGCCGCCGTCCTCGACCGAGACCCGGCCGTTGACGACATAGGTCTTGCCGGCCGGCAGGATCAGGTTGTTGCTGATGGTGCTCGGCAGGGCGCAACGATCGCCTTCGGCGGTGGTGCCGGCCGGGCAGTCGTTGACCGGGGTGTTGCACTCGCCCGAGCTCAGGCTGTCGAGGCCAAGGCTCTGCTGGAAGCTGAAGCTGGCAGCGGTCAGCGACACGCCAGCGGCCGGAGTGAAATCCAGATCGATGGCGCCGCAGTTGACCGAGATCGCAGCGGTGCCGATCGGATCGGACTCGACCGGCGTACCGGCGTCGCTGAAACGACCACCCTCAACGATGGTCACCGGCACGCTGTAGTCACGCACGCCCTCCTGCACCTCAAACGCACCCACGGTCCACAGCTGGTCGCCGGCACCGTCGTAGGTGAAGAAGGCAAAGAAGAAGGTGTTGGCGCTGGGAATGTAGTCGACCATCAGGCCCTTCTGGTTGCCGGCAGCCGACGGGTCGACCCAGGCGCCATCGAAGGACTCGTTGATGTGGACGGCTGCGGCCTGGCCGGCGAAGGCGAAGGTGCAGGCAGCCGCGAGCAGCGACTTGCGAAGCTTGGACATGGAGTGAACCTCGAGTTGCGTAGGGAGACGGGCCGGCCAGCGCCGACACCCGCCGCACCTTACTTCCCGGGTCTTTCAGGAATCCTGCAATCGTGTTGCAGGTCGATGACAGTCGCCGGTCAGTAACGCCATTCGACGCTGAGATTCACTTCGCGCCCCTTGCGGAAGCTGCGTGAGGTCTCGCTTCCGACGCTGTAGCGCGCTTCCGGATCGAGGAGATTGCGCAGACGCAGCTTGGCCTTCCAACCCTCCCAGGGCAACTTGCTGCTCAGGGTGAAGTCGAGTTGCTTGAAGGGCTCTTCGTAGATGTCCGGCACGCCGCTGTCGCCGACCTGCGAAATGCGTGCGCCAAACACGTTGTACAAAAGGGTCGCTTCGATATCGCCTTCCGGATGCAGATAGGACAGGCTCAGATTGCCGACGTAGGGCGACTGCCCCTGCAGCGGACGCTGCGCGCTGGTCTGGGTGCCTTGATTGGCCCCCAGATCGATCTCGGAATCGATATAGGCGTAGTTGCCGCCGATGTAGAGATCCTGCCATGGCAAGTCCTGCAGCCATGAGGGCAGCCAGCCCAATCCGGAAACGTCCCCCAGCGACTTGTACAGATCCAGTTCGATCCCGCGGTTGGTTGCCGAGTCGGCATTGCGGATGCCCAAGAGCTCGCCGGAGGCCGGCACCCGAACCAGCTCGATCGGGTTCTGGAACGTCTTCTCAAAATAGGCGATCGAGAAGCTCTCGGTGGGAGTGAAGTAGTACTCCCAGCGCAGGTCGCGACTCTCGATATCTGCCGCCTTGAGGTCGGCATTGCCCTGGACGCGGATATCGAGCTGGGGGTCGATGAAGGGTGCTTCTGACTGCTCGCGGAAATCCGGACGAGAAACGGTTTCGCTGTATCCAAGTCGCAGCTGCGCCCTTTCGGAGTAGGCCCAGGTGATCGAGCCCGAAGGCAACCGGTCGGTCGCCTCGATGCGGCCCACCACCGGCGCAACACCGACGCTTCCGAACAGCGGCTGGGTGACCACCTCCTGATCGTTGCGCTCCTCACGAACGCCCAGGTTGATGCGCCAGTCCCGCCACACCAGGTCGCTGACGAGATAGTAGGCGTCGAGGGTCTGCGAGGCGGTGTAGGCGTCGGTCGACTGGGTCGATCGCTGGAGGCGAAGCTGGCTGCGGTCCGGGCCGATCAGTTCCGGCTGCAGAACGTCCCGGATATCGGTGGCGTTGTTGACCCGCCCGCCGCGATAGGCGAAACGCTCGATCGACGAGCGGCGCTCGCGCTCCACCTTGTCCACGCCGGCGAGCAGGGTCAGGCTGTCGGTGTCGTTGAAGCGCCAGGGCCATTTGATGTCGAGCCGGCCTTGCTCGGCATCGTCAACCAGGTCCTCGAAGCGGATGAAGTTCTGCCCGTTGTAGAAGAACTCCTCGAACTCCTCATCGAATGAGAAGTTGTACTCGCGGGTAAAGGGTGAGTACCGCACCGCGCGCGAATCGGTGTACTGCCAGGCGACGAACAGGCCAGCGAGATCCACCAGCGAGTGCTCGCCGCCGATCTGTCGGGTGGTCAGCTCGTTCTCGACCCACTCCAGGGAGAACTGTCGCTCGACATTGCCCGAGCCAAGCACGCCCTCATCGATCTGTGTTTCATCGATCGTCTGCCGTACCTGGAACGCGGTGCCGACGATATCGTGATGCTCGCCGATCTTCAGTCCGGTAGAGAAGAACAGCCCGGCATCGATTGCCCGTTCGGTCTTGCGTCGCTCGAACGAAGTGAGAGGTATCAGCGTACCGTTGCCCAGGACGCTGAAGCCGTTTCGCTGCTCGTCCCGGTTGTCCCAGCTCTGGCTGTGACGTAAGGCACCGATGTAGCCAAGGCTCCATGCCCCGTCGCTGAAGCGGAAGTCATCGCCGACCGAGAACGAAGCGCTGCTGTTCGGCCCGATGTTGCGCTCGAAGACACCGAAGCCGCGTCCCGCGAGCGCTTCGCCAAGGGCTTCCAGCTCAACGGGGTCGGTAGGCAGGGAAGGTCCCAACAGGTTCGGCGGCGCCTCGCGGGTTCCGTCGTCCATGCCGGTCCAGTCGCGGTTGCCACCGGCATAGGTCAGCCCCTCTTCGCCCGTGGTTCCATCGACATAGCCCAGGCCCAGCGAGGCGCGCAGCAGGAAGCTGTCCGGCACGCCGCGGGTGCGCAACTGGATGGTGCCGCCGCCGAACTCGCCCGGCATGTCGGCGGTGTAGGTCTTCTGCACCACGATGCCCTGCAGGATCTCGGTCGGGAACAGGTCCAGCGGGACGACGCGGCGGGTCGGATCGGGGCTGGGGATCTGCGCGCCGTTCAGCAGCACGGAGGAGTAGCGCTCGCCGAGGCCACGCACGTAGACGAACTTGCCGTCGACCAGGGTCAGGCCGGTGACGCGCTTGAGCGCGCCGGCGGCATCCGAGTCGCCGGCGCGCGAGATCTGTTCCGCGCCGAGGATGTCGGCGACCGCGGACGAGCTGCGCTTCTCCTCGACAAAGGCCGCCAGCGAGCCTTCGACAAAGGGCTCGAGCACCACGAACTCGGGCAGCTCGAAGCCGGCCGGGGCCAGCTCGATCGGGCGCTGGGTGGCTTCGCCGGCGGCGATCTTCACGCCGTCGAGGGTCAGGGTGCTGAAGTTGGCGGCAATGATCGAGATCGAATAGTCGCCGGGGGGCAGCTCGGCGCTGAAATTGCCTTCGGCGTCGGTGACGATGTCCAGCGGCGTGCCGCTGACGTAGACGCGGGCGCCGGCGATCGGTGCCGCGTTCTCGGTGCTGACGATGCGCCCGGCAAGCGTTCCCGGCGGTCCGGCAGCCTCGACCTGCTGGGTGCCGATCGCCGTGCTGCCCTGTCGGTGCGAACTCTCGATCAGCACCCGCGGCGCGGCGCCCGGCTGCAGGGTGGCGATCAGCTGTGCGTTCTCCTCCTCCTGCAGTTCCAGCGGAAGGCTGAGCAATTCTTCTCCGGCGCGGCGCAGGACCAGCGTGCGCGCGCCGGCGGGCAGGCTGAGCAGCACCGCGCCGGCGGCACTGGTGCGGCCGCGCAGTTCGCCGTCGACCAGCACCTCGACATCGGCCAGCGGGGTGACATCGTCGAACAGGTAGATCGACACCTCGGCCGGCTCAGCCGCCAGAGCGAGGCGGGTGGCCAGCGCCAGGGCGGCAAGGGCGAGTGCGGGGCGTTTCATCAGTGGGTCCGTTGGTGGTTCAGGCGCAGGTCCAGCGCGCATCGGCGCAGTCCTGCATCAGGCGGCGCAGCTCGGTGGCCTTGCGGAACAGTTCGGGGCGCTTGAGCGCGGTCAGGTGGCGCTCGACGGCCTCGAAGTTGCCGCCGCGGAAGTGCGCATAGGCCAGGGCGTAGCGGATGTCCTCATCGGCCAGCAGGCCGGCGCGATAAAGCGCGGCCTCCATGCCGGCGACCTGCTCGAAACGGCCCAGCTCGACCAGGATGCCCACCCGCTGCTTGAGCTTGCGCTCGCTGTCGCTGATCCGCGCGTTGAGCATCAGGGCGCGCATCGGGTGGCCGGCCCTACGGAACAGCTCGGCGGCCTCGGCGAGCAGGGCCTGATCGCGCTCGGCCTCGATGGCAAGGATCTCGGCAGCGGCGTAGGCGTTGCCCTTCTCCAGCCAGGTCTGGGCCAGCGCCTTGCCGATGTTGCCGTCCGCCGGGTGCTCGATGCGCGCGGCTTCCAGAAAGCGCAGCGCCTCGTCAAAGCTGCGCGCGCGGCGCAGGGCGGTGCCGATGGCAACGAAGTCTTCCGGCTTGCCCTCGACGCGCGACAGATAGTCGCGGCCCAGCTCGGAGGCCTCCTGGTAGAGGCCAGCCTCGATCAGGTAGAACACCTGCCGGCGCTGGAACGAGGTGTTGGCGGGGAAGCGGCCACTGGCCTCGCGCAGGGTGTCCATCGCAGGCTGACGGCGATCAAGCATCCATTGCGCATGGGCGCGCATCAACCAGGCGCCGGACAGGCCCGACACCGCATCGCCAGCTTGCTCGATGGCGCTGATCGCGTCGGCGAATCGCTCAAGACCGAACAGGGCCTGGGCTCGGTAGAGGTGGATCAGCGGATCGGTCTGCCCGGCAGCGAAGGCCGCGGCAAACGCCTCCGCGGCGTCGGCCAGCTGCTGGCGCTCCATGGCCACCAGGCCGCGCACCGTGTGGTATTTGGCGAGGTCCACGCCTTCTGCGTCGAGATCGACATTGCGCAGCGCTTCTTCGGCGCGCTCCATCTCGCCGTCGCGGGCCAGCACAGCGGCCAGCTCGACGTAATCGACTTCGTCCTGGGCGAGCACTGGCATAGCCATGCTCAGGCAGAGCGCCAACGCTGCCGCGCGCATCCCCTGTAGGAGCCAGCTTGCTGGCGATCCGCAGGGCCGCGATGGGGCGATCGCCAGCAAGCTGGCTCCTACCGGGGAGGTCGTCGGTGCGCTCATGACAGGTCGAACCTCACCCGCTGCTTGGCCCAGACGCGGACGTTCTCGCCCTTGTACTGGGCGGGCTCGAACTTCCAGCCCTGCACGCCGGCCACCGCCACATCGTCGAACACGCCCGACGGTTGGGACTCCAGCACCTTGACCCGCTCCACCGTCCCGGTCGGTCCGATCAGCACGCTGAGCACCACATAGCCGGTCACACCGCCGGCCTTGGCCCGCGACGGATAGGCCATCGGCGCCTGGACGATCGGCCGCGGCGGGACGTCGACCGAGTCATCGGTCATCACCACGTCGCCGGAGTCGCCAAGCAGACCCTTTCCGAGATCCAGTTCACTGGCGTCGAAACCGGGCAGACCGAAGTTCAGGCCGGCAAGGCCGGAGTCGAGGCCAACCAGAGGCGTGGGCGCGCTGCGCGCCGGCTTGCGCTTGGGCGGCTCGGGCTTGCGCACCGGGTCGGGCTGCGGCGGCTTCTCTTTCTTGATTACCTCGATGCTGGTCGCGCCGCGCCCTTCGTCATCGGTGCTGCGCGCCAACTGGGTGTTCATGGTCAGGACCAGGGTCATGACCAGGGCCAACCCCAGCGCCGCGCTGGCGGCGCCAATCAACCTGGGGTTGCGCAGGGGGTTCATGGCTCAGCCTTCCCCGGCTTCGGCGACCGTGGCAACGCCCACATCCTCGGCGCCGGCCAGGCGGGCGGCGTCGACCACATCGATGAGCTTCTGCGAGGGCACGTTGGCATCGGTCACCACCAGCACCGACTTCTGGGTCATCCCGGAGAGCAGGTCGCGGACCCGGCTCTGGATCACCCAGCTGCGGATCGGCTCGCCATCAAGATAGGTCTCGCCCTGGCGGTCGATGTACAGGCGCACCGCCTTGGTCGAAGCCACGCTCTGGCTCTGCGCGCCAGGGCGGTTGAGGTCGATCTTCATGTCCTTGACGAAGGTCGTCGAGACCATGAAGAAAATCAGCAGGATGAAGGTCATGTCGATCATCGGGGTGAGATCGACGCTGGCCTCGTTGGGGGCACGCGGGCGGCGGCGGAGCATGGCTTAGTGGTCCTGATCCGGTTGCGAATTGCTGGTCAGCAGATCCTTGATCTGCGCCAGGTCCATCTCGATCTGCTGCTGGCGGCGATCGAGCAGCGACTTGCAGATCACCCCCGGCACCGCGACCACCAGGCCCATCTGGGTGGTGAACAGGGCGGTGGCGATGCCTCCGGCGATGCCGCCGGACTGCGAGAAAAGGCTCATGTCGCCAAGCGAATCAAAGGTCTCGATCATTCCGGCCACGGTGCCGAGCAGGCCGAGCAGCGGGGCGATGGCGACCATGGTGGTCACCGTGGTGGCGTAGCGGCGGATGTCGCGCTCGAAACCGGCGAAGGCGTCGTCGAGATAGCGGCGCAGGGTTTCTCGACCCTGGTCACGCAGGGCCAGGCCATGCAGGATCGCCTGATCGATGATGCCGTCCGGTGCCTTGCCGCGTCCCTGGCCGTACTTGCGCAGCAGGACCCGCACGTTCTTCTGGCTGCCGCGCTGCAGCAGGACCCAGCGCGCGCCAAGGGCGTACCACAGCACCAGGGTTACCACGACCAGGGGCGGCATGACATAGCCGCCGCTGGCCAAGTAGGCGCCGACCTGGTCGTACAGACCGCCGGGATGGGTCAGAGGGCTGCTCATGGCTGCTCGCTTCTCAACATGTCGTTCAGGCGGCGACGCCGCGAACGTCCTTGTAGAGATTGATGGTGCGCAGCGCGGCCTTCTCCATGTCGTCCTTGATCCGATCCGCCCAGCCGCCCAGCAGGTTGCCGAGCAGCAGGCAGGGGATGGCGACGATCAGGCCCAGTTCGGTGGTGACCAGGGCCGTGGCGATGCCGCCGGAAAGCAGCTTGGGATCCGAGGTGCCGAACTCAGTGATCACGTCGAAGGTCTGGATCATGCCGGTGACCGTGCCGAGCAGGCCGAGCAGCGGGGCCACGGCGGCGATCATGGTGATTACGCTGCCGAAGCGATTGAGCCGAGTCGACTCGTGGAGGATCGACTCGGAGACGATGTCCTCCAGATGCTCGCGCTCGCGGTCGACATTGCGCAGCGCCGCGGTGACCACCCGCGCTGCCGAGCCCTTGAAGCGCTTGGCCGCGCTGATCGCCTCGTCCGGCTTGCGCGCCTTCACCGCCGGGGTTACGGCGTCGAGGATGTTGCCGATCGAGGCGCCGGCGTTGTGCAGGAAAGCTGCACGCAGGGCGACCAGGAGCAGGGCAACCGCGCCCAGCGCCAGGATCACGTAGCCGATCACTCCACCCTTCTGCACTTCGCCCATGACGGTCTTGGCCTCCGGCTCGGACACCGCGACATTCGGGTTGTCGTAGACGAAGGCGGTGATCGCCGGCAGCGGCTGGTTGTTGGCAAGAGCCTTGGCGACCTCGGCGGTGTCGGCGTTCCACAGCCGGAAGCGGCCGCCGCCGGCCGGGGCCAAGGCGCCGCTGCCGGCCTCGCTGACGCCGAAGGTCGCGATATTGCCGAAGCGGATCAGGGTGCCCTGCACCTCGCTGCCATCGGCCAGATAGAAGCTGCCCGGCTCGCGGCGCAGGCTCTGCAGGGCGGCCAGCTGGCGGTCGGCCTGGGCAAACACGGTCTGCAGCTTGTTGATGTCGGGCTGGCCGACGAACTCATCGCTGCCAAGGCCCTCGACGCCCAGGCTGCCCAAGGTGGACTTGGCCTGCTCCAGCGTTGCCGAGATCAGGTCCTGGTTGTCGACGCTGACCTGGCCCTGCTGCTCGGCCTGCAGCAGCTCGTCCTGCATCTGTTCGGCGCGCGACTGGGCGGCCAGCACGGCGCTTTCCAGCGCGGCCACCTCGCCATCAAGGCGGGCACGGTCGGCCTCGAACTCGCGGCGGATCTGGGCGATGCGCGCTTCCAGCTCGCGGCGCTGGGCGTCGAGGAAGGCGAACTCCTTCTTGTAGGCATCCTCGATCGAGACCGCCGGCGTCGTCGGCTCGACGCTGGCCGGCGCCGGCGCTGCGGCCGGCGGCGATTCCTGGGCAAAGGCCGGCGCGGCCAGCAGGGCGGCCAGGAGCAGGGCGGCGCGGGCGCTCATCGGGCACCTCCGTTGGCCGCCAGCACCGGCAGGGTGAACAGGCCCTGCTTGATCTGCTTGCGCTGGGCATCGAACAGCTCGGCGATCTGCCGCTGGGCGTCGGGGCTCTCGGCGAGCACGAACTGCCAGCCCTGGCCGGCGCGCAGGGCCTGGCCGAAGCGCCCGTCCGGGGTGCGGAAGTACAGCGCCATGCTGCCGACCTTGACCACCTCGGCCAGCAAGCGCTCGCCGCCGACCTCGATGGTCTGGTTGTGCAGGCCGGTCTCACGGGTGAGCCGCAGCTCGTCCTCGTAGAAGGCCCAGAGCCGGTTGGCGGCACGCGCCGGCGGCATCGAGCCATTGTTGATCTGGGTGCGCAGCTCGGCAAGCGCGGCCAGCCGCTCTTCGACCTTGAACGGCAGGCCGCCGCGAACCTGGTTGGCGATCTGCTCGATTGCCGAGTGCAGGATCGGCGTGAGCGCATCGCCGTCAGTGCCTCGGCTCGCGGCGTCAGCCAGAGCAGCGTCGCGCTTGGCTTCGGCGTCGCGGGCCACCAGCTGCTGGCGATCGACGCTGGCGCGCAACTCGGCGCGCTGGGCGTTGAGCCCGGCGAGCACGGTACGCTGCTCCTCGCGCAGCAGTTCCAGCTCGCTGTTGAGCTGCTCGACTTCCCCGCGCAGGCTGATCAGGCGCTCGGAGAGTGGCTGCTGGGCCAGCGCCTGGGCGCTGAGCGTGGCAGACAGGCTTGCGAGAATGAGGGATGCCGCAAAGTGCGGGATCCGGGACATACGGCCCATGACGACTCCAACCATGCGATGAACCCGGGTATCCGGATTCCGAGGCTGCAAAGGTTATTGCGGATATCTTTCCGTTCGATGACAGCAGACCGCCAGAAGGGCGCCAGCAAGGCTTGCCGGGCTGGCCCGCGCTACAATGGGCGGCTCTGAAACCGGATCACCGCCACCGTGAAAGACCATCTGCGTGAACTGGTGCTGCAGGCTCTGCTCGACCTGCGCCGCGCCGAAAGCCTCGCCTTCGATAGCGAACCTGAGTTCGTCATCGAGCGCGCGCGCTCACGCGAGCACGGTGACTACGCCTGCAACGTCGCCTTGCTGCTGGCCAAGCCCACCGGACGCAAGCCGCGCGAGCTGGCCGAGATGATCGTCGGCACCCTGCCCAAGGCGCAGCACGTCGCCAAGGTAGAGATCGCCGGGCCGGGCTTCATCAATTTCACCCTCAATGCCAGCTGCAAGCTGGGCATCCTGCGCCGGGTCGGCGAGCTCGGCGAGCGCTATGGCTTCGCCGAGAAGGACAGCCGCGAGCAGGTCACCGTGGAGTTCGTCTCGGCCAATCCCAACGGGCCCCTGCACGTAGGCCACGGCCGCGGCGCCGCCTACGGGGCGTCGGTTGCCGCCCTGCTTGAGGCCGCCGGGCACAAGGTGCAGCGCGAGTATTACGTCAACGATGCCGGCCGGCAGATGGACATCCTGGCGGTCAGCATCTGGCTGCGCTACCACGAGCTGGGCGGGGTCAACGTGCGCTTCCCGGACAACGGCTACAAGGGCGAGTACGTGGTCGAGATCGCCCGCTCGCTGCGCGCCAAGGAGGGCGATGCGCTGCGTCATGGCGCCTTCGAGATCACCGAAGGCCTGCCGGCGGATGAGTCCGAGGGCGGTGACAAGGAAGCCCACGTCGACGGCCTGGTGGCGCGCGCCAAGAAACTGCTGGGCGAGGGCTACTGCAAGGTGTTCGAGGCCGGGCTGAGTTGGTGCCTTGCGGACATCCGTGATGATCTCGCCGGCTTTGGCGTGAATCACGACAACTTCTTCTCCGAGCGCTCGCTGATGGTGGACGGCTATGTCGACCGCGCCATCGACACCCTGCAGAGCAAGGGTCACCTGTTCGAACAGGACGGCGCCCTGTGGTTCCGCGCCACCGAGTTCGGCGACGACAAGGACCGCGTGGTGCGCCGCGAGAACGGGGTCACCACCTATTTCGCCTCCGATCTTGGCTATCTGCTGTCCAAGTTCGAGCGCGGTTTCGAGCGCGCGATCTACATCTTCGGCGCCGACCACCACGGCTACATCGCCAGGCTCAAGGCGGCCGCCCAGGGGCTCGGACTCGATCCCGAGAAGATCGAGATCCGCCTGGTGCAGTTCGCCATCCTGTTCCGCGGCGCCGAGCGGGTGCAGATGTCGACCCGGGCCGGCAGCTTCGTCACCCTCCGCGAACTGCGCGAGGAGGTCGGCTCGGATGCCGCGCGCTTCTTCTACGTGATGCGCAGCAACGATCAGCACCTGGACTTCGATCTGGAGCTGGCCAAGAGCCATTCCAACGACAACCCGGTCTACTACATCCAGTACGCCCATGCGCGCATCCATGCGCTGTTCCGCCAGCTGGCGGAGAAGCACTGGTCGTACAACCGCACCGCCTCGGACGCGGCGCGCGCGCGCCTGACCGAGCCGCAGGAACTGGACCTGCTCGACGAGCTGATGCGTTTCCCCGAGGTCATCGAGGCCGCCGCCGACCAGCGCGGCCCGCAAATCCTCGCCAACTACCTGCGTGAGCTGGCCGGCAGCTTCCACTCGTACTACAACGCGCTGCCGATCCTGGTACCCGAGGAAGAGCTGCGCAATGCCCGGCTCGGCCTGTGCGTCGGCGTGCGCCAAGTCATCGCCAACGGCCTCAAGCTGCTCGGCGTCAACGCCCCGGAGAGCATGTAATGGCTGCACGCCGTCCCAAGACCCAGGCCCGCCGCCACGGCCAGCGCCAGACTCCCGGATGGGTGTGGCTGCTGGCCGGGCTGCTGCTGGGCTTGGGCATTGCCGTCGTGGTTCTGGTCCGCGATGGCATCGATGCCAGCAAGCTGCTGCCGCGCCCCGATCCTGCCGCGACCACGCCGCCGGAGTCGGATCCGCCGGTGGCGCAAAAGGGCCAGCCGGTCGAGAAAAAGCCGAAGTACGATTTCTACACCGTGCTGCCCGGCCGCGAAGTGGTGATCCCGGACGCCGAACTGGCCGCCCGGGCCAAGGCTGAACCCGCCCAGCCCACGCCACCCGCAGAGCGCCTGCTGCTGCAGGCCGGCGCTTTCAGCGACGCCCGCCGCGCCGAGGAGATCAAGGCCGCCATCG
This sequence comes from uncultured Lysobacter sp., assembly GCA_964350895.1. Lineage (GTDB taxonomy): Bacteria > Pseudomonadota > Gammaproteobacteria > Xanthomonadales > Xanthomonadaceae > Pseudomarimonas. Next base: position 18,184 of record CAYGMG010000015.1, on the reverse strand, counting down.
CCTTTACCGGGCTGATTGCCCGGGTCGAGCCGACCACCGCGGCCAGCGGGCAGACCGTGCACCGGGTCATGCTCGGACCGTTCGCTTCGCTGCGTGAACTCGACGACGCCAAGTCGACCCTGGCCGGCAACGGCGTGCAGGCGATCGCTATCCGCGAGCCCGCACGCTGAACCTGTCGTTCCACCTCAGTCCTATTCGAAGCTGGCGTAGAACAGCCCGGACCTGACATCCAGCCGCTGTTCGCCGAGCGGCCGCGCATCGCCCCCGGCATCCTGCGCGACCGCCACTGCGGAGAGCGCGAAGCTGCTGCCCTGCGCCTGTACGACCAACCCGCTGATCGAGAACAAGTAGGACTCCCCGGGGGCCGGCGCGTTGATGCCGGAAGCGACAAGGCGGGTCTCGCCAGGCGCGGGCAAGCTCGGACAGATCACGCCGCTTCCACTGCAACCCCACTCCACCGCGTCCAGTCCGGCCGGAGCCAGCACGCTGAGATCAAACGGCTGTTCGTCACCCTTGCTGGCCTCGCCCTCGATCAGCAGCTGCCAGCTGCCGCGCCGTCCCTGCTGCCCAAACGCCTCGCTGGTCCAGCGCCAGCGCAGCTGGGAGGGTCCTGGCTGTGGCGCCGCCAGCAGATCGAGCTGCGCCTGTGCGCTGTCGTTGTCCGGGAAGGGATCGGGTATAGGCGCGGTCAGCTGCGCGCTCAGGGTGCGCACGCCGGTCGCCATGGGCAGCTGACAGCTAACCGCGTACTCGCGTTCGGCGCCGGCCGGCAGATCGACCAGATCAGACAGCGTCGCACCGCCCACCGAACCGCTGCCGGTCGCACCACCGCGGCTAGCGACCAAGGACCAGACGCAGACGAGATCACTGGCGGCATTGGCATCAACCATCACGTCTGCAGACGGCTCATCACCGACATTGCGCACGCGCAGTCGCAGGCCACTGCTGCCGCCCGATACGGCACGCATCAGCGGGGTCAACCATTGCACCTGCAGGTCCACTCCACCGGCTTCCGCGCGAATGCGACCGACCAGGCTGCGCCCTGGCAGTCCGAGCAGCGCATCGGCATCGGTCTCGATGCTGTAGTCCGTTTCCAGCAAGCCGAGCCGGGCCGGGGTGACGGCGAGGCTCACGCTGCCGGCCTCACCTTCATCGATGATCGTGCCAGCGACGAAGGATACCGCCGACAACGGCGGCGGCGCGTTGACCGATAGCAGGGTCAGACGGGTCAGCGGATCGACATAGCCGAGCAGCTGGCGTGGATTGCTCACCGACAGCACAACTGGCGTTGCCTGACCCAGGGGTATTCGGCCCAGCCAGCGATCCTCGTCTCCGGGCGAGGCAAATCCGAGCAGAGGACCGGTAAGGCTGGGGTCGACCCGACTATCGCCGCGGCAGGCCGGCGCCGCGCCGAAGGACTGGCTGCCTGGCGGGCAGTCGAGGGCAGCGGTGGCCCCCGCGAAGGGAACGAAACGCCCGGCCGGCGCTGGAGTTGCCGCGCTGGCGCCGGTGTTCGGCACGAAGAACCCCACCGGCGCATCGGTGGCCGCGGTGGCGCCGAACTCGCTGACAAAGCGACCGGCCGGCGCAGGCGTCTGCGCGGTCGCAGCCGTGCTGTCGACAAAGAATCCAGGCTGGGCGGCGGTCGCCGCGCTGGCGCCAATGATGTTGACGAAGGTGCCCGGCGAGGCAGGCGTTGCCGCGCTGGCGCCGGTCACCCCGACAAAGAAACCTACCGGCGCTGCGTTCGATGTGGTGGCGCCGACGATACTGACGAATCGACCCAGCGGCGCCGGCGTCGCCGCACTCGCCGCAGTGCTCGGCACGAAGAACCCCACCGGCGCATCGGTGGCCGCGGTGGCACCGAACTCGCTGACAAAGCGACCGGCCGGCGCAGGCGTCTGCGCGGTCGCAGCCG
>CAYGMG010000015.1:0-16166 GCA_964350895.1 uncultured Lysobacter sp. | reverse complement strand
ACCCCACCGGCGCATCGGTGGCCGCGGTGGCACCGAACTCGCTGACAAAGCGACCTGCCGGCGCAGGCGTCTGCGCGGTCGCCGCGCTGATTGGCACGAAGAATCCGGGCGTCGCCAGCTGCGCCGACGATGCAGCCGATACACTCACAAAACTGCCGGCCGACGCCGGTGTTTGCGCGGTTGCACCGGTCACCGCAACGAAGAATCCGGGATCCGCAGGCGTGGCGCTCTCGGCACCGCTCACCGGAACGTAGAAGCCTGGCGGGGCCGGGTCGCAGATCGTTCCGATGCCGAAGAACCCGGCAGCGCATTCAGATGCCCAGACCGGCACGGGCGCGGCAAGGCCGATGACCACTGCCCATGCCAACGGCTTCAGACCTGGACCCGCGGTGCGCGACATTGCCATGACCGATCCTCCTTGCGGCAGCCAAGGGGACGGTAGCATGGCGGTATGCGGAACTTCGACCCCAATCCGCTGCTGGCTTCGGCCCTGGCAGCCCAGCAGCGCGGCGACGCAGCCTCCGCCGAAAGCGGCTATCGCGAGGTGCTGCATGCGCTGCCCGGCCAGCCGGTGGCGCAGTTCAACCTGGGCCATCTGCTGCTGCAACAGGGTCGGCTCGCCGAAGCCACGGCATTGCTGGCCGCATCGCTCGCCGCTGACCCGCTGCACCCGCTGCGCGCGGTGAGCGTCCGAGAGCTGGGCCTCGGGCTGTATCGCGGCGGGTTCCGCGAGGCCGCACGCGCCTGGCTAGCCGAGGCGGCGATCAGTACCCCGGACGATGCCGAAGTCGCAGCGGCCCTCGGCCGCTGCAGGGCGCCTTCCTGGCTGGCGCCGGAAGCCTTCGATGCCAGCACCGGACAGACGTTGCGCCGCGCCGCGCCGCGCGAGGCCGACACCTATGTTTATACCCTCGACGTCGTAGGCACGTGCAACCTGCGCTGTCCCAGCTGCCCGGTCGGCAACCTGCCGAAGGCCGATCGCGCCACCGGCTTCATGCCAATGCCGCTGTACGAATCGATTCTGGCCAAGATCGCCGACGAGAGCCCGGTGACACAACCGCAGATCTGGCTGTTCAACTGGGGAGAGCCACTACTGCACCCGCAGCTGCCGGCGATGATCCGCGCCGCCCGCGGCCGCGGCTGGCCGGTCCACCTGTCCAGCAACCTCAATATCCGCCACGGGCTGGACGCAGTCATCGCCGCAGCCCCTAGCGCCTTCAAGGTGTCGATCTCGGGCTTTTCCCAGGCGACCTACGGGGTCACCCACCGGCGCGGCAAGCTGGAGCAAGTGATCGCCAACCTGCGCGCCCTGCGCGAAAGCATCGATCGCCACCGCGTGGATACCCACGTCTGGGTCGGGCAGCACGTCTACCGCTCGAACCAGCATGAGGTCGCCCCGCTCAATGCGCTATGCCGGGAGCTGGGCTTTGCCCATCATCCGATCGCCGCCTATCTTTCCCCGCTGGAAAACCTTCTGCGCATTGCCGAGGGCCAGGCAGCGGAACTACCGGTCATCGAGGACCTGCTGCAGCCGCCGCACGTCTCGATCCGGCGCCATCGGGCAGGCCGCGATCCGCGCTATGACTGCGAGCTGCGCGCCAACCAGACGGTGATCAACCACGACGGCTCGGTGGCCCTGTGCTGCACCGTGTACGAGGCGGAGAACCAGCTAGGCGTTTCCTTCATTGACACGCCGCGTGCGCAGATCGAAGCACGCAAGTACGCCCATCCCACCTGCGCGCGCTGCCAACAGCAGGGACTGCAGCTGGCGCCGATGAAACTCACGGCTCAGTAAGCAGGTGGCGCCTCATAGAGAGCCTCCAGCTCGCGGGCCAGCCCAGCGGGATCGCCGAGCTGAGAGCCAAGGATGCGCTGGCGCAAGGTCTGTCGCAGCTGCATGCGCTGCGCGCCGTCGGCGGCCAAGCGCACGGCTCGGCGCACGTAGTCGTCGACACTGCTGGCGACCAATGCCTGCAGACCCAGCAGGGCGAGCACCGCTGCGGTCTGCCGCGACACCGGGCGGAGCTGGGCCAGGGTGACCACCGGGACCCCCATCCACAAGGCTTCGAGCGTGCTCATGCCACCACTGAAGGGGAAGGGATCAAGCGCAATGTCGATGTCGGCATAGCCGGACAGCATGTGGTGATGCAGGCTTTGCCCCTGCAGCTCGATCCGCTGAGGATCGATCTCGCGACCGCATAGGCGCGCCCTGAGTGTCGCGGCGAAGTCGGGATCGCCCAGGGTCTTCCACTTCAGGACCAGCCTACTGCCCGGCACCGCGCACAGCAGCTCGCGCCAGGCGTGCAGCACCGCATCGTTGAGCTTGGCAGTGTTGTTGAAGCAGCCGAATGTGATCGCTGCATCAATTGGCCGGTTGGCCGGCGCCGGCGCATGCGCCACGCCGCAATAGCGGAACTGGGTTCCCGGCAGCGGATGCACGGGCTCGGCAAAGAATGCAGAGTGCCCTGGCACCAGCTGGCTGTCGCCGATCAGCATCGCATCCAGCCCCGGCAGGCCGAGCGAGGCAAACCAGCCGAGCAGGCAATAGCGACGGCGGGCCGGGGTCAGGGCGACGGCGGGCAGCGCATTGCCCGCGGTATGCCCGGCCAGATCGATCAAAACATCAAGCTCCAGCGAACTAAGCTGCGCAGCCAGCGCGTGCGGGTCACGCTGCACCCAGCGATGCCAATGTTCGACCTCGCTGCGCAGACCTTGGGTCACGTCATCCTCCTGGCGGCGACCAAGATCGATGGCATGCACTTCGAAGCGCTCACGGTCGTGGCCGGCAAGGACACCGGAGAGCAGGAAGCCCACTGGGTGGACGCACAGGTCGGGCGAGAGATAGCCCACGCGCAAACGGCCCGGGCGTCGCGGCCGCGCATCGGCGGCTACCGGCGCGATGCCGGCGCGCAACAGCGCAGGCGCGTACTGCGCGGCCATCTCGCGGAGATCGGATGCCGTCCATTCCGAATGGTACTGGGCAATCACCTGCAGGTTGCTGGCAAAGTCGAGATTGTCCGGCTGCAGCGCGATGGCGCGACCGATCGCTTGCAGCGCCGGGTCGATCTGCGCCTGGTCGCAAAGTGTCAGCGCCAGGTTGCACCAGCTGGCCGCGTCCCGCGGATCCAGGCGCACCGCTTCGAGCAGGGCGTGGGTCGCGCGCCGGGTGTGGCCGGCCTGGCGTGCCAAGGTGCCGAGATTGCGCTGCACAGAGGCATCTTCAGGCGCAAGACGCAGCGACTCTTCGGCCGCGGCAATCGCCTGCTCGGTACGGCCAAGCGCCTCCAGCGCGGCGCTCCGGTTGATCCACGCGGGCACGCAGCGCGGCTGCAGTCCCAGCGCGGCGTCACAGGCCTGCAGCGACTCGACCGCGCGATCAAGACGCAACAGGGCGTAGCCGAGGTTGGAGTGAAGCAACGGGTTGGCGGCGTCGCTGGCCAGGGCGGCGCGCAGTTCACGCGCCGTCTGTGCCCAGTCGGTCCTCGCCGAGAGCCCGCTCACCCGCAAGCCGGAAGCGCGCCGGCGCGAGCTGCCGGTCTACTCATCCGACTCCATGCCGGTGAAGAAGATCGTCGGGCTGGTCGCGGCGAGGCGGAACACGGTACCGCCGTAGTCGGCTAGGTACAGATGGCCGTCCAGGCCCTCGCCGTAGCCGGCCGGATTGCCGCCGGTGTTGCGCCAGGTGCTGGCCAGCCACTGGCCGGTCCGGCGACTGAGCACGAACTGCCGGCCGGTGACGAAGTCGCCATAGAACACCAGGCCATTGAGTCCGCCGATCGGACCGCGGTAGCGGTAGCCACCGGTGATCGAGCGCGCGTCGCTGCGCGGATGGTCGGTGATCGGGTCGGTGAAGCTCGGCGTGATGCCGCAGGTGATGCCGGGCGTGGCGATGAAGCCCTCGCGACAGCGCCAGCCGAAGTTCAAGCCGCCAACGGTGGCGGGAAGCCGGTCGATCTCCTCGCGCTGGCCCTGACCGACGTCGCCGATCCAGAAGTCGCCGTGTCGGCGGTCGACACTGAAGCGGTAAGGGTTGCGCAGGCCGGCGGCGAATACCTCGTCGCAGATGGCGTCGGCGCCGGCGTAGGGGTTGTCGTTGGGAATGCCGTAGCCGGTCTGCGAACCGCCCGCGCCACAGCGCTCGGCGCCGCTGCCGGCGGTCGAGACATCGATACGCAGCAGCTTGCCGAGCAGGGCGCGGGAGTCCGGATCGCCACCGTTGCCGGTGAAGGCGCCGTCGACCTGGCAGCTGCCGGAGTTGTTCAGCGCAGCCGGGTCCAGGGTCTGCGCGCGGTTGCAAGGATCATTGCCATCGCCGCCGTCGCCAAGCCCGATATAGAGCATGCCGTCGAGGCCGAAGTGCAGGTCGCCGCCGTTGTGGTTGGAGAAGTCCTGGTCGATGCGTAGCACCACCTGGCCACTACCCGCATCGGCGAGATTGGCGTCGCCTCCCGACACGACATAGCGTTCCACCACCGTGTCGCCGCTGCCGTCGGTGTAGTAGATGTAGAAGCGGCCATTGCCGGCATAGCCCGGGTCGAAGGCCAGGCCCAGCAGGCCACGCTCACCGCCCGTGGTGAAGCCGAGTGCGGGCGCGCTGCCGCCCTGGTTCGGGTTGATGTTGAGGAAGGGCGTGGTCACCAGCGCTCCGCCGGAGACAATGCGGATCTGCCCGCTCTGCTGGATGACGAACAGCCGGGCATCGCCGGCGTGACGCACGCCCAGTGGCTGGTTGAAGCCGCCAACGAAGCTGTCAAAGCGCAGATCACCGGGCAGGACGGTGTCCTGGGCGAGCAGGGCGGCAGGCAGGAGAAGGGCGAACACGGCGGAACCGAGACGACGCATGGCGGTTGGCTCCCGAGACAGGGCCCCCGAGCTTAACCCCTGTCTCCGCGCTGGCAAGCCGGGCTCAGCCGGGCGTCCGCTTAGCGGTACGTTTGAGCAGGATCAGCGCCGAGGTGTCAGCGTCTCCCTGCCCTTCTCGCTGCAGGGTTTCGTAGTCGCTGCGCGCCTGCGCCAGCATCGGATGGTTTACACCCAGTTCGCCCGCCATCTTCTCGGCGATGCGCAGGTCCTTGGCCATGTGCGCGCACTTGAAGCCAGGCGCGAACTCGGAGCGCAGCATGGTTGCGCCGCGCTTGTCGAGAAACCAGTTGCTGGCCGCGCCGGCCATCAGGGTCGGCAGCAGGGAGTCAGCCGAGAGTCGCAACCGTTCACCCAGCGCCAGCGCCTCGCACACCGCTTCGTTGATGCCGGCGACCATCACCTGATTGACCGCCTTGGTCGCTTGCCCGGCGCCCTGCCCGCCCATGTGGGCGATCCGCGCGGCGTAGCATTCGAGGTAGGGTCGGGCGCGCTCCAGCAGAGCGGCCTCGCCGCCGACCATGATCGACAAGCGGCCGTTGCGGGCGCCCTCGACGCCGCCACTGACCGGTGCGTCGAGAAAGCCGATGCCGCGTTCGGCCAGACTTCGCGCGGCCTGCCGCGCGGCATCCACCGACACCGTGCTGTGATCGATCACCAGGCTGCCCGGAGCCAGAACCGCGGCCAGCGCAGCGACGTTCTCGAGCACGTCGCGGTCCTCGCCAACGCAGAGCATGACCAGCTCGCAGCCGGCAAGGCCGGCGAGCTCCTCGACGGCGCTCACTCCGAGCTTTTCGGCCAGCGCCCGCGCCTTGTCGTGGCTGCGGTTGTTGATCGCGGCAAGCCGCCCGGCGCTGGCCAGGTGTCCAGCCATCGGCCCGCCCATGGCACCCAGCCCGATGAACCCCGCGCGCGCATCCTGCATGGCCTGTCTCCTCATTGGTTGGCTACCGATTGTCCCTGCCGGGAGCCGCTGCGGCCAGCACCTTCAGCTGCTGACGTTGGCCAGTTGCGCGTGCGCCGGGATGATCTCCGGCACGTGGACGCCGAAGCCCTGAGCGTAGTCGACCTGCATGCCGCGCAGCAGTTCGGCGACCTCGTCGCTGCCGACGAACTCGGCAACCACCCTGGTGCCGACCTGGTGGCCGACGTGGGTAATCGCGGAAACGATCGACTGACTCAGCGGATCAACGCTCAGGTCGCGGATGAAGCTGCCGTCGATCTTGATCATGTCGATCGGCAGGTGCTTGAGATAGGCGAACGAGGACATGCCAGCGCCGAAGTCATCCAGGGCCACCTTGCAGCCGAGCTTGCGCAGCGCGGCGATCAGCGAGGCGGCCTGGGAGTAGTTGGACACGGCCGAGGTTTCGGTGATCTCGAAGCACAGCTTCTCCGGGGCCACCGCCGACTGCGCCAGCTGGTCGAGCAGGAAGGCCGGGAAAGTCTCATCGCCCATCGTGGCGCCGGACAGGTTGATGCCGCACAGACCTATGTCGGCGCCGCTGGGATGCAGCTGGTTGAAGTGGGCCAGCGCGGTGCGCACCACCCAGCGATCGACGTCGGGCATGACGCCGTAGCGCTCGGCGGCGGGAATGAAGGCGCCCGGCGGGACCATCGCCCCGGCTCGGTCGCGCATCCGCACCAGCAGCTCGAAATGCGGTCGCCGGTCGCGATCCGGCCCCAGGCCGCGCAGCTCCTGGAAGTACAGGCAGAAGCGGTCCTCGGCCAGCGCCTCGCGAATCCGCTGCACCCAGTCCATTTCATTGCGCCGGTGGTGCGAGACCTGCTCGTCCTCGTTGTGCACCACGACCCGATTGCGGCCCTTCTCCTTGGCCACATAACAGGCCGTATCGGCGATAGCCAGGATCTCGGCGGGGTCGGGTCCCTGCGCGGCATCGAATGACACCGCGCCGATGCTGGCGGTCAGGGTGAACCCGCGACCCTTCCAGGGGAAGGGCGTGCTGGCGATGCGTTCAAGCAGGTATTCGGCGCGGGCACGCGAGGCAGCCAGCTGCGGCTCGGGCAGCAGCAGGCCGAACTCGTCACCGCCCAACCGCGCCAGCAGGGCCACCTCGCCGACCTCGCTGCGCAGCAGGGTAGCGATCATGGAAAGCAGCTGGTCACCGGCAGCGTGACCGCAGGTATCGTTGATCAGCTTGAACTGGTCGATGTCCAGATACAGCAGCATGGCGCGGGCAAAGCCCGGCAGGCCGCCGGCGCAGGCGCGGCGCAGGCGGACATCGAACTCGCGCCGGTTGAGCAGGCCGGTCAGGGCGTCATGGCTTGCCTGATAGCGCAGCTGCGCGGTCAGCTGCAGGCGCTCGGTGGCATCATCGAGCAGGAGCAGCCAGTGCCCTTCCTCATCGCCGGGCAGCGAGCTACAGCGCCAGATCGACTGGAACTGTCGACCGTCCTTGGCACACAGCTCGATGGTGCGCAGCTCCTCATCCAGGTCGGCGGAGTCGCGCAGCAGCTCATGAGCGAGCCCGTATGCGTCGATGACCCCAGGCGCATCCTGTCCGGGTATCGCCAGCAGCTCGCGGCCGGCGAGGTTGATGTAGTCGATGCTGCCGTGGCCGCGGTGGACCAGCAAGGCGGCAGTCGGCAACAGGTCGGTCAGACGGCGGAAGCGGCGCTCCTTGGCCTGGACCTGCTCGGCCAGCTGGATGGCCAGGGTTTCGGCACGCAGGCGCGTGCGCTGCAGGGCATTGATCCAGCCGGCCAGCAGCAGGGCCGCCAGCACGCCGGCGGCGGCGATCACCCAGCCTTCGCGAAGACTGGCCGCGTACCAGCGTTCGTTGGGCAGCAGGCTGAGCTGCCAGGTCTGTCCGCCGAAGCGCAGCTCGGTACGCACCGCCTGCAGGGTTGGATCACCGCGCTCACCATCGCCGACCAGGGCACCGCTGAACAACGGCGGCGCCTCGGGGTCGGCATCGGTATCGCGAAGCTGCAGCTCATAGCCGCGGGCGTCGGTCGCCTCCAGCTCGCGAGCCAGCAGGCTGGAGACCCGGAACGACACCACGATGGCGCCGATCTCGCGTTCGCGGCGGGCGTCCAGGCTCTGTGGCGACGGCAGCCCGCGGTAAACCGGCAGGCGGATCACGATGCCGTCGACCAGGTCACCGGGCTGGCTGTGCTGGACCAGGGCGAAGGGTTCGGACAACACCGGCAGATCGGTGTCGCGGGCGCGCTCCAGCGAGCTCAGGTTGGCCGGCTGACTGGCGACATCGAGATCGAGCAGGGACTCGTTGCCGGCCAGCGGCGCTACCAGGGTGTAGCGATACACGGGCCGTCCGTCGGCGTCGACCGCACGCGGCGCATAGCCCACCGCCTGCAGGCTGGGAAAGCTTTGCAGGGCGCGCAGAGCGTCCACCCGGTCAACGAACTCCGCCTGGTCGAGCTCGGGCTCCAGCACCAGCAGGGTCTGCAGCGCGCGGACCAGCTGCGCGCTGGTTTCCAGCCGAGAGAGCACGTTCTGCCGATGGCGTTCGGCGGCCTGGGACAGCGCCTTGTCGTCTTCGCGCACCAGGGTGCCGGCGTGGAACTTGGCCAGCAGCAAGGCCAGCGCGACGCCGACCACGGCGACGGCCAGACTGAGCATCCAGTGCGGAATGTGGGGAAATGCTCGCTTCACGGACGGTGGGGCCGACACGCACGGAATCCTGGGCCAGTGTACGCGCCGCGGCGCGCGGAAAATGCCGCCGCCATCACGCCGTCTTCGCGGAAGCCGCCGGTTCTAGTGCTGGCCCCGCGACTGGTGCGCGGTCAGCGCCGCGTACAGGAACAGCAGCGCCGCGCCGGCAAAGGCCAGCAGCGGCTGGAAAAGCGGGTGCAACCAGAGCAGCAGCAAGGTGCCAAGGCCGGCCAGCACGGCGCTGCGCCAGGCATGCCGGCGCAGCGCGTTGGCCGGCGCCTCGCGGGCGAGAATCCAGCATGCGGTACCAAGCATGGCCAGCAGCAGGGAATAGCTCAGGCTGAAGGCGCCGAGCACCTGCCACAGCGATCCGCCCAGCTCTGGCCGCACCGGGATCGCGCGCAGCGACTCGACCACCGCCCGCTGCGCCTCGGGCGGACCGTCCGGATGCAGGAACAGCCGCCAGTGCGCGGGAAGATGGGCGCCGGCGTGCAGCAGCAGCCAGCCGGACGCCCAGCGAAAGCGCCGGCGCTGCCGGGCCTCGCAGTCGGGGCTGGCCGGCACGCTCACTCGGGGCCGTCGGCCAGGTAGGTATAGCCGGTGAGACCCTTCTCCAGCGCGGCCAGCAGGGACTCGCCCTCGGCAGCGGGCAGCCCGGCCGCGGCGATCCTGTCGCGGTAGGCGGCGCGCAGCTGGGCCAAGTCGTAGCCGACGTAGTCGAGCATCACGTCCGAGGTATCGCCCAAGCGCGAGCGGGTCAGCGCGTAGCCATCGCCTTGAACACTGACATTCACCGCCGAGGTGTCACCGAACAGGTTGTGGATATCGCCAAGGGTGTCCTGGTAGGCGCCGACCATGAAGATGCCCAGGCGATAGCCGCCCTCGCCCGGCGCGTGCAGCGGCAGGGCGCTGTCCAGCTCGCCGTTGTCGACATAGGTGTCGATCTGGCCGTCGGAGTCGCAGGTCAGGTCGGCAATGATCCCGCGCCGGGTCGGCGCCTCGTCGAGACGGTGGATCGGCATGATCGGGAACACCTGGTCGATGGCCCAGACATCCGGCACCGACTCGAACACCGAGAAGTTGACGAAGTACTTGTCCACCAGGCGCTCGTCGAGCTCGTCGATCAGCGGCCGATGGCTCTTCTCCTCGGCGCTGAGCCGGGCGCGCACGCCATGCGCGATGGCGTAGAACAGGTCGTCGATATGCGCCCGTTCGGCAAGGTCCAGCTGGCCCAGCGCGTACGCGGACTGGCCCTCGGACAGGTGATGCTGGGCGTCATGGAACAGCTCGACCGCAGAGCGCTCGTCGAGCGCGGCATGCAGCTCGCGCAGATGGCGCAGCGCGGCGGACTCGCCCTCGACCACCGCCGGCACCGATCCCGACGGCGCCTGCTCGACCTCGGACACATTGGCGATCAGCACCGCATGGTGCGCGGTCAGCGCGCGGCCGGACTCGGTGAGCACGCGCGGCGCGGGAATGCCATGTTCAGCGCAGGCATCGGCAAGCGGCTGGACGATGGTGTGGGCGTACTGCTCAAGCCCGTAGTTGATCGAGCAGTAGCCGCGCGATCGGGTGCCTTCGTAGTCGACGCCAAGGCCGCCGCCGACGTCCATGTAGCGGATCGGGCAGCCAAGCCGGGTGACCTCGACCAGGTAGCGGGTCGCCTCGCGCATGCCGCCGGCGATGTCGCGCACATTGCTGATCTGCGAGCCCATATGGAAATGCAGCAGCTGCAGGCAGTCGGCCATGCCGGCGCGATCAAGGCGCGCCACCAGGTCGAGCAGCTGGCGCGGCGAGAGGCCGAACTTGGCCTTGTCGCCGCCGCTGTTCTGCCACTTGCCGGCGCCCAGGGTAGCCAGCCGCATGCGCACGCCAAGCCCTGGTCGGACACCGAGCGCGGCGGCCTCTTCGATCACCGCCTCCAGCTCGGAAGCCTTCTCGATAACGATGAAGGTCTCCAGCCCGAGCTTGCGCCCGATCAGCGCCAGGCGGATGTACTCGCGGTCCTTGTAGCCATTGCAGACGATGATTCCGCCCGGCCGGGACAGCGCCAGCACCGCCATCAGCTCGGGCTTGGAGCCGGCCTCAAGGCCAAAGCTCTCGGCGCGGCCGGCCGCGGCCAGCTCGCCGGCGACGCCGAAGTGCTGGTTGACCTTGATCGGATAGATCGCGGTGTAGCCGCCGGGGTAGGCGCAGTCCTGCATGGCCTTGGCGAAGGCTGCCTGCAGCCGGCCGAGACGATTGCCGAGGATGTCCGAAAAGCGCAGCAGCAAAGGCAGGCGAAGGCCTTGGTCGCGCGCGGCCTCGACCACCTCGTCGATGACGATGGCCGGGCCCTCGGCGCCGCGCGGCCGGGCCAGCGCGCGGCCGCGCTCGTCGATGTCGAAGTAACCCTCGCCCCAGTACGGGACAGAGTAGGTACGGCGGGCGTTTTGAACGCTCCAATCGCTCACGGGCGGGCTCCAGTCCTTTGCGAAGGCGCGTAGTGTACCGAGGCTATCGGCAGCGTCTTGTGTCGGGGCAGGGGCAGATCAAGGCTTCCTGGCCGGGCCCGGCGACGGTGGGGAGCCGCCATCGGGTACAATCCCGGCCCCCAGAGTTATCCCCCGGTCATCACGTCATGAGCAGCTCAACGTCCTGGTTTACCGAAGAAGTCGGCTACTCCGGCTCCTCGATCGGCTTCCGGGTGACGAAAAAACTGCATGAGGAGCAGTCCGAGTTTCAGAAGATCGAGATCTTCGAGACCACCGACTGGGGCAACCTGATGGTGCTCGATGGCTGCATCATGCTGACCACGCGGGATAATTTTCTCTATCACGAGATGATGGCCCACCCGGCGCTGTTCACCCACAGCAACCCGAAGCGGGTCGTGGTGATCGGCGGCGGCGACTGCGGCACCCTGCGCGAGGTGCTGCGCCATCGCGAGGTCGAGCAGGCGGTTCAGGTCGAAATCGACGAGCGGGTCACCCGCGCGGCCGAGCAGTACTTCCCCGAGCTGTGCGAGTCGAATGCCGATCCGCGCGCCCAGCTGCTGTTCGACGACGGCATCGCCTATATGAAGAATGCCGCGCCGGACAGCGTCGACGTGGTCATCGTCGACTCCACCGATCCGGTGGGTCCGGCCGAAGGCCTGTTCAACGAAGCCTTCTACCAGACCTGCTTCAAGGCCCTGCGCCAGGGCGGCATCCTGGTCCAGCAGAGCGAGCCGCCGCTGACCCAGCTGCCGCTGATCAAGTCGATGCGCCAGCTGATGCGCCAGGTCGGCTTTGCCGCGGTGCGCACCCTGCCCTTCCCGCAGCCGGCCTACCCCACCGGCTGGTGGAGCTGCACCATGGCGCGCAAGGGCGCCGACCTGTCCGGCTTCCGCGAGCGCGGCGCCCACAGCAAGGGCTTCCCGACCCGCTACTACAGTGCCGACATCCACAAGGCTGCCCTGGTCCTGCCCGAGTTCATGCGCGAGGCGCTGGGCGACTAGCAGGCAGCGCGACCGCCCCGGCGCTGCGCGACCCGCAGCGCCCAGGACGCTTCCCTGGCTGCCGCGCGACCGGCGGCCCGACATCAAGAGACCGCATCGTGTTCAGCGAACGACTTCCGGAATTCATCGGCAACCACCCGCTCCTGTCGCTGGCCTTCGTCGGCATCGGCGTGGCCCTCATCGCCAACGAGATGTCGCGCTTCACCCGCGGCTTCAAGGGCATCAGCCCGGCCGAGCTGACCCGGCTGATCAATCGCGAGGACGCCCTGGTCGTCGATGTCAGCGCGCACAACGACTTCGAGAAAGGCCACGTGGTCGGCTCCAAGCACATCGCGATGAGCCAGTTCGAGCCCGGCCACAAGCTGCTCGCCAAGGCCAAGGAGCAGCCGGTGGTGCTGGTCTGCCGCAGCGGCAACAGCGCCGGCACCGCGGCCAAGCAGCTGGTCAAGGCCGGCTTCACCCGCGTCCATCTGCTCGAAGGCGGGATCGCTGCCTGGCAGCAGGCCGAGCTGCCGCTGGCCAAGGGCAAGGGCTGACACCCGGCGCCATCGCCGCGCCCGGCCACCTTGTTTTCTGCATGCACCGCCATCACGTGGGATAATCCCGCGTCTTGTCTTTCAACCATTTACCCCGGAGACACCCGATGACCGATTCCGCCGCCAACGGCGCCGCCGAGCAGCAGGGCCAGCCCCAGGCTCAGATCGTCCTGCAGAAGCTGTACACCAAGGACGTCTCCTTCGAGGCGCCCAGCGCGCCGCAGATCTTCCAGGAAGAAGGCCAGACTAACCTGCAGCTCAACATGGCGCAGAAGGTCGGCACCCTGGGCGACAACGTCTACGAGGTGGTCCTGACCATTACCCTGACCTGCAGCCTGGGCGAGAAGACCGCCTACCTGGCTGAAGTCCAGCAGGCCGGCATCTTCGGTATCAGCGGCTTCGACCAGCGCAACCTGGAAGCCATCCTCTCGACCTACTGCCCGAACGTGTTGTTCCCGTACGCGCGCCAGGCGGTCTCCGAGCTGATTCAGAACGGCGGCTTCCCGCCCTACCTGCTGCAGCCGATCAACTTCGACCAGGTGTACGCCGAGCAGCTGCGCCGACGCGCCGCGCAGCAGGCCGAGGGCCAGCCGGCCGCGATGGACCAGCCGGCCGGCAACGCCTGAAGCCGGCGATGAGTGCCCTTCGGGTAGGCGTATTCGGCGCCGGCTCCTGGGGCACGGCGCTGGCTGCACAGGCCGCGCGCAACGGTCACGCCACTACCCTGTGGGGGCGTGACCCCGACCAGGTCGCCGGCATGCGTGACGCCCGCCGCAACCTGCGCTACCTGCCCGATCTCGATCTTCCCGAAGGCCTTGGCTTCAGCGCCGAGCTGGCCGAAGCGGCCAGAGATGCCGACCTCCTGCTGGTGGTCGTGCCAAGCCACGCGTTCCCGCAGATCCTCCGCGAGCTGGCGCCGCTGCGCCGCGCCGAAACCGGCGTGGCCTGGGCGACCAAGGGCTTCGAGCTCGGCTCCGGGCGCTTCCTCCACGAAGTCGCCGAGCAATACGTCGGCAGCGGCGTGCCCAAGGCCGTGGTCACCGGGCCGTCCTTTGCCCGTGAGGTCACCCAGGGCCTGCCGACGGCGGTCACCGTTCATTCCGAGGATGCCGCGTTTTCGCAGCGCGTCGCCGACGCCCTGCACGGCCCGACCTTTCGCGTCTACACCGGCGCCGACATGCTTGGCGCCGAACTCGGCGGGGCGATGAAGAACGTGCTGGCGGTAGCCACCGGCATCGCCGACGGCATGCAGCTCGGGCTCAACGCCCGCGCCGGGCTGATCACCCGCGGACTGAACGAAATGCTAAGGCTGAACCAGGCGCTCGGCGGCCGCGCCGAGACCCTGATGGGCCTGGCTGGCCTTGGCGATCTGGTGCTCACCTGCACCGGCGACCTGTCGCGCAACCGCCGCCTGGGTCTCGCCCTCGGCCGCGGCCAGGGCATCGAGGAAGCGGTCAAGGCGATCGGCCAGGTGGTCGAGGCGATCCAGACCGCCGACGAGGTCATGCGGCTTGCCGGCCGGCACGACCTGGACCTGCCGATCTGCGCCCTGGTCGCCCGCGTCCTGCATGGCGACATCACCCCGCAAGAAGGACTCAAGCTCCTGCTCTCCCGCGAGCAGAAGCCGGAGTATCCGAAGGGCCTGTTCGGCGACTGAGCGGCGACTCGGCCGATCTCCGGCCATGGCAAGAACGCGCACCGATTTGCGTGTACCAGAGCAGCCCTTCCTGCTCGGACCGATCGATGCGCGCCTTCGCTGCCTTGTTCTGCCTGCTGACCTGCCTGCCGCTGCGTGCCCAGCCAGTATTTGTCGACGGCTTCGAGTCGCCCGAGTTCGAATCCGGGCTCGGCATCAACCTGGAGTCGGTGGTCGACTTCTCATCGGTGTATCCCTTCACCGACTTCTTCAAGCAATCGCGACCCTGGATCAGCGCCAGCCAGAGCGTCTTCGACACCGATGACGCCGACCAGCTCGACCTCGACAGCGACGGCTGGGTGCAGTCCCTGCCGGCCTGCAATCCGGGCAATCCGCAGCAGTTCTGCATCGCCCGCACCGTTTTCAACAGCGCGGGCGCCGCCTATCCCTCCGGTCGCTATCTGGTGCTCTACGATGGCAGTGGAACGATCAGCTACGGGCTTGGTGCGCAGAAGCAAGTGGCCGAGTCGGTCCCCGGTCGCGACGTCATCGAGGTCGACGGCAGCAGCATCTGGCTGCTCGACATCACCAGCACCGCGGCCCCGCCCAACCACCTGCGCAATATTCGCGTCCTCCCACCCGGTTTCGATCCGGCGACCGGCACGCTGCCAACCTTCCATCCCGACTTCCTCGCCGAGCTGACGCCTTATCGCGCAATCCGCTTCATGGACTGGATGGAAACCAATGGTGGCGGCTTCAGCGGGCGACCCAACGAGCAATCGCAGTTCAGCCAGCGCCCCCTGCCCAGCCAGGCGCACTACAGCCGGGAAGGCGGCGTGCCGCTGGAGCAGATGATCGCGCTGGCCAACGCCAGCGGCAGCGAGCCCTGGTTCACCCTGCCGCACCGTGCCGATGACGACTACGTCACCCGCTTTGCTGCCCTGGTCCGCGACCAGCTGGCGGCCGGCCGACGGGTCTACGTCGAATACTCGAACGAAGTGTGGAACTCGGCCTTCCCGCAGGGCGCAGAAATCGAGCAGCGCGGCAACGACATGTATGGTTCGCTGGGTGATCCGTTCATCCGCCGCCTCAATGCGCACGGTCAGCGCAGCGCCGAAATCTGCACCCTGTTCAAAACGGCGTTCGGCGCCGAGGCCGGCCGGGTGACATGCGTGTTGGGCGCACAGGCCGCCAACGCCTTTACCCAAAGCGAGGCCGCCGACTGCCCGCTCGCAATCCAAAGCGGACAGCGCAGTTCGCCGTGCACGGCGGATCTCGACGCCGTGGCCATCGCGCCCTACTTCGGCAACTACACCAATGTCCCGGCCAACGAGGCCGAGATCGCCACCTGGTCGCTGGAACAGTTGTTCGATGAGCTGAACGTCGGCGGCCAGCTGGCGCAGAACCTCAACACCCCTTGCACCGAGAACGGACCCGCCTTCGCCGGCCGGGTCGTCGCCGGCCGCTGCACGGTCTCGGCCAGCGAAGAAGTCGGCCTGTGGATGGACAGCCACTTCGTCGCCGCCCAGCAGCGCGGCCTGCGCCTGCTGGCCTACGAAGGCGGCCAGCATCTGGTCGGCGTTTTTGGCGTGGAGAACAACCAGGCGATCACCGACCTCTTCGTCGCCGCCAACCGTGATCGGCGAATGGGCGATCTCTACGACGCCTACCTTGGCAACTGGCGCGCCCGCGGCGGCGAACTGTTCGCGGTCTTCGCGCTCAGCTTCAGCTACGGACGCTTCGGTAGCTGGGGCATGGTCGAGCAGCTGGGCCAGCTCCCACGCCCGCCGAAGGCCGCGGCGGTGGATGCTTTCACCACCGACAATCCGTGCTGGTGGACGGGTTGTGCGAAATAGGCTTCGCCCGCCTTCCGAGCGGACGTCTTCAATGGGCGCACAGTGTGCGTTCGCCCCGGCCGGCGAATGGGGCCTTTCTTGCAAGCAAGATCAACAGCGTTTCGATCTGCCCTGCGGGCAGCCCGAGTCACTTTCTCTTGTTTCGGCAAGAGAAAGTAACCAAAGAGAA
>CAYGMG010000014.1:0-46484 GCA_964350895.1 uncultured Lysobacter sp. | reverse complement strand
CGCTTCGACCACGAGGCCTGGCTTGATGTGGGAGCGGATCGTATCCGCGACCGCGACGCCTCGGCCTGACCGCAGTCAGTGGCAAGCCTGTAGCGCTGCGGTCGCGGATACGATCCGCTCCCACAACAGCTCGCCGGATTGCCCTGCGAATGGCAGCTTCGCGCCCGAAGCGGACGCTCATGACCTGTAGCGCGCGCTCCGTGGCGGACAGCGACGCAGGCCTGGTCAGGCTGCCTTGGCCTTCGGTTTGGCCCAGCCGGCCTTGGTCAGCAGGCGCAGCAGGGCCGGCAGCAGGATCAGGGCGCCGAGCATGTTCATGACGAACATGAAGCTGAGCAGGATGCCCATGTCGGCCTGGAACTTGAGCTCGGAGAAGATCCAGGTGCCCACGCCCACCGCCAGGGTGACCGCGGTGAACAGCACCGCGGTGCCGGTCAGGCGCAGAGCCTTGTAGTAGGCATCGTGCAGCGACTCGCCCTGGTCGAGGAACTCCTTCATCCGGCTGTAGATGTAGATCGCGTAGTCGACACCGATGCCAACGCCCAGCGCCGCGACCGGCAGGGTGTTGACCTTGAGCCCGATGTTCATGTTGGCCATCAGCGCATTGGCAAGCACCGAGACCAGGGCCAGCGGGGCGACGATGCAGACCGTCGCCATGATCGAGCGGTAGGTCAGCAGGCAGAGCACGATCACCGCCAGGTAAACCCACATCATCATCGGCAGCTGGTTCTTCTTGACCTCTTCATTGGTCGCCGCCATGACGCCTGCGTTGCCGGTGGCAAGCCGCAGGTTGACCTCGTCGCTCTCGAAGTCCTCGCCCTGGGAAATGGCAGACTCGGCCTGCTGCGAGAGTTCCATACGCAGGTTGACGCCCGGATGCCAGGCCTCGTTGTCCTTGCGGAAGGCCTTCACCGCGTCGATCACCCGGTCGATGGTCTCGGCTTTGTGGTCGGTGAGGAAGAGCATCACCGGCATCGCGCTGCAGTCGCTGTTGAGCAGGCCGGAATCGGTTTCGAAGCCTTGGGTTGCCACGCGCAGCGAGTCCGGATTGCGCGGCAGCACGCGCCAGCGGATGTTGCCCTCGTTCCAGCCGGCGTTGACGATCTTGGCCGCCATCGGCAGGGAGATGACCTGCTGCACGCCCTCGACATTGGCCATGTGCCAGCTGAAGCGATCGACCAGCTGCATCACCTCCGAACTCAGGGTGCAGGCGTCGGGGCGCGCCTCGACGATCACGTTGATGGCATCGATGCCAAGCGCGAAGCGCTGCGAGATGGCCAGGGCGTCCTGGTTGAAGCGCGCTTCCGGGCGCAGTTCGGGGACGCCGGCCTCGGAGTCGCCGATCTTCATGTTCTTGGCTTCCTGGAAGCCCCAGATGGCAAGGCCGATGCCGATCAGCACGGCGATTGCCGCCGGCACCGGCTTGGAGAACGAGGACATGCCGACCCAGAACGGATGCGGCTTGCCTTCCCGGCGAATGCGCTTGTCGCGGAACGCTTGATAGCGCTTGCCGAAGTCGGTCATCGACAGCAGCACCGGCAGCAGGAACAGGTTGGTGAAGATGATCACGGCCACGCCGATCGAGGCGGTGATCGCCAGCTCCTGGATGATCCGGATCTCGATGAACAGGATGGTCACGAATCCGATGCAGTCGGAGAGCAGGGCGATCGAGCCTGGTACCAACAGCCGGCGGAAGGTGTGCTTGGCCGAGTCGAGCGAGTCGTAGCCGTTCGAGGCGGCCAGGGTCTTGGCATCTCCTTCGACGCCGCCGAACAGGCGCTCGGTGAGCCAGGAGTTGATCATCTGCACGCCGTGGCTGACGCCGATGGCGAAGACCAGGAAGGGCGTCAGGATGTTCATCGGATCGATGCCGAAGCCGAGCAGGCGCAAGGCGCCGAGCATCCAGATGGTCGCGGTGATCGCCGCCAGCACGGTCCAGCTGGCGAGGCGGAATGAACCGGAATAGAGCAGGAGCAGGACGAAGGTCAGGACGATCGCAACGCCAAAGAACATCACCACCGACTTGGCGCCCTCGGCGATGTCGCCGACGATCTTGGCAAAGCCGATGATGTGGATGTCGTACTTGTCGCCCTCGTACTTCTGGCGCAGCGCTTCGAGCTGGGCGGCGACGTCCTGGTAGTCGAGATTGCGGTTGGCGTCCTCGGGCACCAGCTCGGCCCAGATCATCGCCCCGGAGTAGTCCTTGGCCACCAACCGGCCGACGATGTTGGCCTTGACGATGTTGCTGCGGATGGTGTCGAAGTGGTCCTGGGTGGCCTCGAAACCGGGCAGTCCCGGGGTGAACTCCTGGGGGATGACATTGCCACCGGCGAAACCGTCTTCGACGACCTCGACGAAGCGCACGTTGGGGGTGAAAATCGAGCTGACCCGGGCGTCGTCGGTCGCTTCAAGCGCGATCACTTCGGCGGTCATCTCCTCCAGCGTCTTCATGAAGTCGACGCTGAACATGTTGCCTTCCTTGGCGATCACCGCAACCAGCACGCGGTTGGCGCCGCCGAACTCGCGCTCGTAGTCGAGGAAGGTCTGCATGTATTCGTGGTGTAGCGGAATCTGCTTCTTGAAGCCGGCCTCGACCCGCAGCTGGGAGGCGAAGAAGGCCATCACCAGGGTGATGAGCACGAACAGGACCAGAACCAGCTTGCGCTGGCCGAAGACCAGCTTCTCGGCGATCCGGTGGAGGGCGCTATCAGGGACGCTCATGGTGGAATCCTTGGCTGCTGCGGCGCGCGCAGCGAGGCGGCGCGAAAGGAGAAGGGGCTATTGCAAAGGCCATCAGCGCGATGCCGGCGTGATCTCGTAGCGGGCAAGGCCCTTGTCGCTGGCGAACAGGAAGGTGCGGGTTCCTAGCGCCAGGACCGAGGACAACACCGGCGTCTCGCCCGAGTCGTTCTCGAAGGTGCGCTGCTCGAACGGCGCGTCGGCGTTGGCCCGATACAGAACGACGCCATTGGCGCCGACCAGAACGGCGCCGCCGTCCGGCAGGGCCGCGCCGCCCATCAGGCTGAGTTCGGTCCCGGTGTCGAGGACTTCCCAGGTATCGCCGCCGTCGCGGGTTTCCTGCACGTTTCCGCGCAGTCCGTAGGCCAGCAAGTGGCCTTCGCCAAGCACCAGCAGGCCGAACATCGAGCCCTCGTAGGGCAGCGACAGACGCTGCCAGCTGGCACCATCGTCGACCGAGCGGAAGGCCGCACCGCGCTCGGCGACGATCATGAACACACCGTCCGGCGTGCGGGCGATCGCGTTGAGGTGCGGATCTTCCTCCTCGTCGAGCATCAGGTCGTCGGAATCGAAGGTCCAGGAGTCCTGGTCCTCGCCCTCGTCCTGCTCGAGCTGGGCGGCTTCCTCGGCAGCGGCTTCTTCGGACTGCTTGCCAGCCAGGGACAGCTCCCGCCAGGTCTCGCCGCCATCGCGGGTGGTCAAAAGCAGGCTGTAGGCGCCGACCGCAAAGCCGCGCTGCTCATCGAGGAACATCACGTCGAGCAGGGGCGCGGCGAATCGCGGTGTCCAGTCGGGGGCATCGAAGCCCTCGGCACTCCAGCGCTCCTGGCGCTGCAGGCTCCAGCTGATGCCGCCGTCAGCGCTGTGCAGGATGGTGCCGTCGTGACCCACGGCCCAGACCTTGTTGCCTACCGCGTCGGTTGCGGTGAGCGTGGCGCGGGTGGGCACCGCGTCGGCCTGTCGCCATTCGCTGCGGGTTTCGCTGAGCAGGATGTGTCCGCGCTCGCCCACCGCCACCGCACGCGAAGCGCCGTCGGTGACGTCGAGGACCAGCGAGCGGCTCGCTGCCAGGGGCATGCGCTCGGCCATGACGGCCGCGTCTGCTCCGGTCTCCTGGGCCTGGATGGAAAGCACGGGACAGAGCGCCAGGGCGGCGATCAGCGAGAGTCTTGTTGCGTTCATTGCTTCCCCCGGGGACGCCACGACCGGACCCTGGATGCAAGTCCTGCCTGCTGGCGCGAAGTGCCAATGCCAAGCCGCGCGCTGATCTCGGCCGGATCATCATACGGTGGCCGTTGTGCGCCGGGGGAGCCGGGCGCGAAGCTGGCCCTCCCGAGCGGTGGTAGAGGGCAGACGGACCAGCCGGCGCCTGCCCGCAGCCTGCCCCGGGTGAGGACGCTCTCCATCACCCGGCTCGGCCCTTGGTGCTCAGCGCACGCCGCGATTGCGCAGCGCCTGCGGCGAGAAGTTCTCCGGCGAGGTCTGGAAGGAGAAGTCGTAGGCGGTTTCCTGGTTGTCCAGGCCGACAGCGATGTAGCGTCCAGACTGCAGGTCATGATGGTTTTCCATCGTCGACCAGAACACCGGCACCTCGTAGTAGTTCACCGAGGGTGCTTCCGAGTAGCGCCACATGCGTCCCTGGCCATCGTAGTGATCGATGATCAGGATCTGCCAGCTGTCCTCGTCGACATAGAAGGTGCGGCGCGCATTGATGTGGCGCTTGCCCTGCTTGAGCTTGGCGTCGACTACCCACACGCGATGCCGCTCGTAGCGCAGCAGGTCTGGGTTGACGTGGCCCGGCTGCAGGATGTCGTCGACCTTGGCCTTGTCGCTGTGCACCTTGTAGGAGTTGTAGGGCACGTACATCTCGCGCTTGCCCTTGAGTTCCCAGTCGAAGCGGTCCATGGCGCCATTGAACATGTCGGTCATGTCATTGGTGCGCAGTCCGTCGGAGGCGGTGCCCGGGTTGTCGTAGGCGACGTTCGGCGCGCGCCGCACGCGCCGCTGGCCCGGGTTGTAGATCCAGGCCTGGCGCGGCTGCTTGATCTGGTTCAGGGATTCATGGACGAGCAGCACCTGGCCGGCGAGGCGCGCGGGGCTCTCCACCACCTGGTAGAAGTACAGCAGGATGTTGTTGGTGCTCTCGATCGTGCTGCCCGGCTTGTAGTAGAGGCCAAGCCCTTCTTCGCGGATACGCACCAGGTTGTACTGGCCGCCGGCGGTGGGCGCTGCCTGGTTGGCCCAGCGGGCAAAGGAAACGCCCTTGTACTTGAGCTTGTGGTTCCAGATCACCTCGTAGCCGTTCTGCGGGATCGGGAACGGCAGGCCCTCGGCTGCGTCGATCACGCCATCGCCGTTGGACTCGATCTTGGCGGTGGTGGCGTTCTTCAGGGTGAATTCGTAGGTGCGCTTGGGAAAGCTCGCCGAACGCCGGGTCGGATAGACGTCCATGCGGAAAGTCGGATAGCGCTCGAACATGGCCTTCTGGCCTTCGCTGAGCTTGTCGGCGTACTGCTTGTAGTTCTGCGCGGTGATCGAGAACTCGACCTTGTCGCTGGCAAACGGGTCAGGGTGATGATCGCCGAGCTTGTAATTCGCTGGCGGGCGGGTGATACCGCCGGTCCACTCGGGGATGGTCTTGTCGGCATTGCCGGCCTTTTCGGCGCCTACCGGGGTCAGGTCCTTGCCCAGTCGGGCAGCCTGCTCGGCGCTGACCGCGGCCATCGCCGGGCTCCCTATCAGCATGGCCACCGCGAGGCCAAGCACCTGCGAACGCACTGTCAGACCTTGCATCAATTTCTCCCTCGTTCAATGCCGAAACCGCGGCGCCCGAGGGCGCCGCGGCGTATTGCCATCAGCGGACGCCGGTCACCCGCAGCGACTGCGGCGAGAAGTTCGCCGGATCGGCCTCGTAGCCGAAGTCGTTGACCTCTTCGAGATTGTCGATGCCGGAGACCAGATAGCGACCCGACTGCAGGTCGTTGTGGATCTCGAGCGTCGACCAGAAGGTCGGCACCTCGTAGTAATTGATCGACGGCGCCTCGGAGAGCCTCCACAGACGGCCCTGCCCATCGTAGTGATCGATCGCCATGATCTGCCAGCCGTCTTCATCGACGAAGAAGGTGCGCCGGGAGTTGATGTGTCGTTTGCCGGTCTTGAGCGTGGCATCGACGACCCACACGCGATGCAGCTCGTAGCGCTGGTACTCGGGATCGACGAACCCGGCTTTCAGGAAGGTCTTCGGATCAACGCCCTTGGCGTGGATCTTGTACGAGTTGTACGGAACGTACATCTCCTTCTTGCCGACCAGTTTCCAGTCGAAGCGGTCGAACGCGCCGTTGAACATGTCGGACATGTCATTGGTGCGCAGGCCGTCGGCCGCCGTACCCGGATTGTCATAGGCAACGTTCGGCGCGCGCCGGACGCGGCGCTGGCCCGGGTTGTAGATCCAGGCCTGACGGGGCTGGACGATCTGGTTCAGCGATTCATGGACCAGCAGCACCTGCCCTGCCAGGCGCGGCGGCGCCTCGACCGACTGGAAGAAGTAGAACAGGATGTTGTCGACGCTCTCGATGGTGCTGCCCGGCTTGTAATACAGGCCGAGAATCTCCTCGCGCAGGCGGACCATGTTGAAGTCGCCGCCGGCGGTCATTGCCGCCTGGTTGTTCCAGCGACCGATGCCAACGCCCTTGTACTTGAGCTTGTGGTTCCACATCACCTCATAGCCGTTCTTCGGGATCGGGAACGGGATTCCCTCGGCAGCGTTGGCGATGCCGTCGCCATCCGCGACCAGCTCGGCGGTGGTGGCGTTCTTGATGCTGAAATCGTAGATGCGCTGCGGGAAGCTGGCCGAACGCCGAGTCGGATAGACCGGCATCTGGTAGTTGGGATACTTCTCGAACATCGCCTGCTGGCCGACGGTGAGCTTGTCGGCATGTTGCTTGTAGTTCTGCGCGGTGATGGTCATCGTCGGCTTGTCCGCGGAGAACGGATCCGGATGATGGTCACCTGCCTTGAAACCCGCGGGAGGCTTGGTGATGCCGCCTTCCCAGGCCGGTATGGTGCTGCCGTTGCCGGCCTTCTCGGCGCCGACCGGGGTCAGCTCCTTGCCCAGCTTGGCCGCCTCGGCGGCGCTGACTTTCGCCTGCGCCGCCATGGGTAGGGCCAGCGTTGCCGCCAGCGCCAGGGTCAATACGTTCTGCTTGTTCATTCCCGACTCCCTATGAGTGAACGTGACGCCATGGTTGGATGAGGCCCATGCGCCATCAGAACGCGTACTTGAACGCCACGCCGGCGAAATCGCGATCCGAGATCTGGTTGAACGAGCCGCCCCCGAAGAACGAGGTATAGGACAGGTCGACCGACCAGGCATTGAGGTAGAAGGCTTCGACGCCGACCGTCAGCGACTTGCGATCCTCCAGGAAGTTGCCGCCCGGCCCCGGCGTCGTGCCATTCACGTCATGGTTGAAGGCAAGACGCGGGGAAACGTTGAACGGGCTGCCGAACACGTTGTTGTAGTCGGCGCGGGCCGCGGCGCGGTAGCCCCAGCTGAACGAGGTCGGGAAGCCGCCACCCAGGGTTACCGGGTTGCGCAGCGCGCCGGAGTCGATGGCGAAACCGCCGCCGGTGTCGGTGCCTTCGCCTTCGTAGCGCAGGATTGCCTGGTCGGGCAGGTCCCACACCTTGGTGCCGCCGAACTCGGCGACCACGGCGATCTGCTCGGCGCCGATCCAGTTGTTCGGTCCGATCAGCTTGGTGAAGGTGCCCTGCAGCTGGCTGACTTCGTGGCGGTCCCAGCCCTGGATGTACTCGCCCGGCCCGTACTGGCCAAGCTGGCTGCGGAACTCAAGGCCCGGCTGCGGGATCAGTGCGTTCAGCGGCGACAGGCCGGCGAACAGCAGCTCGACGTCGTCGATCTGCAGCGGCATGTTGTCGCGGTAGCTCATCTCGCCCTGGAAGGCCCAGCCACCGGGGATGGTGGTGTTCCAGCTGATGCCGTAGAGGTTGATGTCCTCCGGATACTCGACGAAGTAGCGGCCGCTGTTGGAGGCCGAGCTGGTCACCGAGATACCCGACAGCACCGGCAGGCGGCTGTGGTAGCGCAGGTAGTAGAAGCCGAACTCGGTGTCGAAGAACTCCGAGGCGTAGTAGCGCAGGGCCAGGCCGTACTGGCCGCTGTCCTTGGCGTTGTTGTTCGGCGCGCGCGGGAACGAGCCCGAGCAGCCTGCACCAACCAGCGATGCCGGCAGGCCGGTGTCGCTGCGGCCGAAGCCGGCCGGTCCACTGAAGCAGACGTCGTAGTACAGCGACGGGTCGTTGACCGGCTGCGGCACGGTGCCGAAACCGAGCATGACGTAGGTGCCGCCCGGCGAGGCAAAGTCGTTGGAGCTGAAGTAGGTGCCGGAGGCATCCACTTCGATCTCCTCGAACTCCAGCAGGTAAGCCGCTTCCAGCGACAGGTTGTCGCTCAGCGAGAACGAGGCCCAGACCGAGTCGAGCGGCAGGAAGGCCTCCTTCAGCTCGGCGCCGGCCACGCGCAGCGCGGACAGGTCGACCGCGTTGATCACGTTGATGCCGTTCTGGATGAAGGTGCTCTCGCCCCAGCTGATCACCTGACGACCGAAACGGACGGTGCCGTTGCCGGTATCGCCGTAGGTGAAGTTGTGGAAGACGAAGGCGTCGAGCAGGCGGAAGCGCTCGCCGATCAGGTCCTTGGCCTCTTCGGTCAGATCGTTGCGATCGGCATTCTCGAAGTCGTAGAAATAGGTGGCGCGAACGAAGGCGCCGCCTGAATCCCAGCGCATGCTGCCTTCAGAGGTGATCTTGAAGGCGTTGGAGATGATGTCGCCATCGTCGTACTTGAGGTTGCCGTCGTCACGGTTGGCCGAGAATCGGCCGCGAGCGCCAACCTGCAGAGCCTGAGCTTCAAGGTATCGGCCGCTGGCCTGCAGGCCAGCGATCTGCGCCACCAGCGCCGGGTTGAAGAAGGACTTGGCGACCAGGTTGTCGTCGCGGTCTTCCATCCGGGTGGTGACGCCGTAGGACACGGTGGTGTCCACCGAGCCGGTGGCGGCGCCGATTTCAAACTCGAAAGCCTGCGCGGCCGGTGCGATCAATCCCGCGGCAATCGCCAGCGCCAAGGGAGCGCGCAGGGCAGCCACCGAGGATGAACGGGACAGCTGAATCTTCGGGTTCATTGTCAGTTCCTCGATGCGGGATTACTGGGTACGGATGACGGAGGTGTTGGTCACCACCACGCCGGTGCCGGCAGAGACGGTCATGCTGGCCATCTGCCCCTGCATCTCGGCAGTGGCTGCGCCGGACGCTGCAGGGCTGAGCAGCGAGCCATGGTCGCCCGCGGTGAAGCGGACCACGCCGCGCACGCCGTTGGCGGCCTGCACGCTGGCGGTAATGCTTGGCAGGCCAAGTGCCCGAATCATCGGCTCGGTGCCGGCCAGCGGCGCGCCGGGAACGCTGTTCGGGATTACCTGGTCAGGCAGCACGCTGCCACCACCCACGACTTCGTGCAGCAGGATCGCGTTCTGCGCCGAGGCAAAGCCGTAGTTGATCGGATCACCCGAGTCGACTGCCTGCTGCGCTGCGCCCATGAACTGGTCATAGGCCAGGGTGTTCGGCTGCAGACCGGCGGCGGCGGCAAGGCCAGCGCGGATACGCGGGCCGAAGGTCGGCGAGCCGTCGAGCAGACGGGCGATGCCGCCGCCGGGCACGGACAGGGTGGCGACGTTGACGGTTGGCTCCAGGGCGATGAACGGCGTGCCGACGATCGAACCCAGAGACTGGCCGACGAAGCTCATCCGCGCGCTGTCGAAGTCACCGGCGCCGTTGGCGTCGATGTCGATGCGCGGCGCGGTGGCGGCGACCACGAACAGATCGGCCACGGCCTGACGCAGGTTGTCGCGCGCGGTCAGCAGGGACGACAGGTTGATGTTGTGGGTGCCCGACGGATCAGGCACGCCATCCGGGCCAGCAGCGCCGGTCGCGTTGTTGATGTAGTCGACATCGAAGGTGCGCTCACGCACGCCGGCGGCGAAGAACGGAGCAGTCAGCGGATTGGCCGCCGAGATGTAGAACGGCGAGGTCGAGGCGAAGTCGCTGTTGCCCGGCGAGATGCCGTGCAGCGGCTGGTCGATGGCGATCACTGCGATGCCTTGCGAGGCCATGGTGGCCGAGATCGCCAGCGCATCGGTGCGGTTGCGGGTCACGCCGTGCTGGAAGATGCTCAGCGGCCAGCCGGCGGCCGGCTTGGTGCGCCCGGAGGCGGCGTTCGGCACGGTCATCAGCACCGGCACCTGGACCGTGGCATTGGCCACCGGGAACGGGTTGAAGGCGGTGATGTTGGTCGAGGCCGGGCTCAGGCCCGCCTGATTGAACGGCGGCACATAGGCACCGGGCGCGGCCTTCCAGAAGCCGGTCAGCGGACCGGTCGGATTGCTCGCCGATGGCGGCACCAGGTAGTAGGGCAGCGCGATAAAGCCCACGTAGATATCGGCGATCGGCGGCAGCCCCACGGCCGCCGTGGTCAGGCCGGTCGGCACGATCTGCGAGATCGAAGGCTGGACGCGCGAGCGCACGGCCTGCAGAACCGGGGTGATGCTCTGCGTGGTCATGGTCCAGGAGACCACCACGTCGGCCGGGTTGATGCCGACCGCGGCCGCAGCACCGAGCTGCGAGTTGGTCAGCTGACGCAGCGGCTCAAGCGCGCAGGCCGTCGCGCTGGGAATCAGCGGGTCGGTAGTCTGTCCGCCAACGCACAGCGGGCTGGTGCGCTTGGTCAGGAAGTAGGTCTGGTCCGGGGTGACGTCATTGCCGCGGGCATCGGTGATGCCGTCGGTGACGATCGCCAGATAGCTGGTCAGCTGCTTGAGCGGCTGGGTCGGAACGATGCCGACGGTGCGCCCGGTCGGATCGCTCGGCACGACCGCAGTAACGAACTGGCTGCCCGGGGTGAGCTCGCGGACCACGCCGATGACGCCACCGCCCGGTCCACTGAGCTGGACCTCGAAGACGCGAATGCTCTGCCCGGCAACGACGCTGGCCGGCGCCGGCGGGGCGCTGAAGCTCATCGACCAGGGGGCTACGGTGCTCCATCCGTCCAGCGCGCTGATCGCCACGAGCGGGTCGCCGAAATTGTTCGGGTTGGCCACCGGCGGGTTCAGGGTCAGGTCCGTGGTGCCCGAAAGCAGCAGGTTGTTCGGCAGCGGAATCGCCCCCGTGGACGGGCTGAAGATCGCGGTGATCACGCCGTTGACCGGCGAGCCATTGTTGTTCAGAGCGGGCGGCGTGTCGGCCGCGCGGGGGCTGTTGCTTGAACTGCTGCATGCCGCTGCGAACAGCGAAATCAGAGCAAGAGACAGGGTCAGTCGAGCCTGCATGATCGTTTCCTTGTGGCGGAAATCGGGGGTGATGCTGCACGGGTATCATAGGTACCGTACTTCGCCGAATGCAACGCCGTTTTAACGAAAACGCGCCAGCTGCCAATCCAAGCACTATGCTGCATCGCAACAATATCGCGGAAGCAATGTGCTAAAGAAGATGGTTGCTGTGGATACCAGCGGGGCAGCGCCGAGCCCGGCCCGGCATGCTTGCTCCCGGCGACCGCGATACCGCAGGCTTCGGGGATGTCGATGAACACGCCCACCTCCCGGCGCCCCGCCGCCTGGCGACTTGCCTGCGGCCCGCTGCTGGGCGCCGCCGGCGCCTTGCTGATCCTTCCCGGCCAGTCGCCAGCGGTGGCGTGGACCGTGGCGGTCACGCTGTGCTGCGCTGCCTGGTGGATGCTTGAAGCCCTGCCCCATGCGGTGACTGCCTTGTTGCCGCTGGCGCTGTTCCCGCTGGTCGGCGTGCTGAGCCCGACCCAGGTCGCGCAGAGCTATGGCCATCCGCTGATCCTGTTGCTGGCCGGCGGCTTCATGCTGGCCGCGGCGCTGGAGGCCAACCAGGCGCATCGGCGGCTGGCCTTGCTGATGGTGCGCGCCTTTGGCGGACGCAGCGGGCGCTCGCTGGTGTTCGGCTTCTGCGCCGCAGCCGCACTGCTTTCGATGTGGATCTCCAACACCGCGACCACCCTGATGCTGGTCCCGGTGGCGCTGGCGGTGCTGCGCGATTATCCGGATCCGCGGCTGACTGCGCCGCTGGTGCTGGCGATCGCCTACAGCGCCAGCATCGGCGGGCTTGGTACGCCGATCGGCTCTCCGCCAAACCTGGTGTTCATGCAGGTATACGAGCAGACCACAGGCACCAGCCTGGGCTTTTCCGATTGGGCGCGTTTCGGCCTGCCGACGGTGTTCCTGCTGGTCCCGCTGGTAGCCTTGTGGCTGGGTCGCGGGCTTGGCGATTCGCCACGCGCAACACTGCCGGTGCTCGGCCCCTGGCGTCCGGCGGAACGCCGGGTGTTGGCGGTGTTTGCCCTGGTCGCCCTGGCCTGGGTCACCCGCAGCGAGCCATTCGGCGGCTGGAGCGACTGGCTGGGCATCGAGCAGGCCAATGACGCCAGCGTTGCCCTGCTCGGGGTGATGCTGATGGCCTGCGTGCCGAGCGGCGACGGCGGTCGCCTGCTTACCTGGGAGACCGCCGAGCGGATCCCCTGGGGCGCCCTGGTGCTGTTCGGCGGCGGCATCGCGCTGGCCACCGCCTTCGAGACTTCCGGCTTGTCGGCCTGGCTGGCCGGGCATCTGCAAGGCGTGCTGGACGCGCCGCTGCTGCTGCGGATCTTCCTGATCGCGCTGGGGGTCAGCCTGCTCTCCGAGATCGCCAGCAACACCGCGGCGGCGGTGCTGCTGATGCCCCTTCTGGCAGCCGCTGCGACCGCGGCGGGGATCGACCCTGCCCTGCTGATGGTGCCCGCCGTGCTCGCCGCCAGCTGCGCCTTCCTGCTGCCGGTGGCCACAGCGCCGAATGCGATCGTCTTCGGCAGCGGCAAGGTCGACGCGCGGACCATGCTGCGCCAGGGCGCGATGATCAACATGGTCGCCGTGCTGGTGATCACCGCGGTATGCGCCGTGGTGCTGGACTGAACGCGTCATCACGAGCCTCGGGTAAACTGGCGCGCCCTCGGACCCGCCGAACAGGCCAGAACTGACCATGCTCGAGCTGCTCCTGGCGCTTCCCTTCCTGCTCAGTCTGGTGATCGCGCTGGCCCATCGCGCCTCGCGCCGGACGATTGCCTGGCTGGCCGGCGCCGCCCCGATCGGCGGCCTGATCCTGCTCGCCGTACTGACTCCCAGCGTGCTCGACGAGGGTGGCACCCTGCGCGCCTTCCACGACTGGATTCCGCAGATCGGCCTGGCCTTCAGCCTGCGCCTTGATGGGCTGGCCTGGATGTTCGCCGGCCTGGTGCTCGGGATCGGCGCGCTGATCGTGCTCTACGCGCACTACTACCTCGACCCGCGGGACAGCGCGCCGCGCTTCTTCGCCTTCCTGCTGCTGTTCATGGGCGCGATGCTCGGCATGGTGCTGGCCAGCAACCTGCTGCTGCTGGCGATCTTCTGGGAGCTGACCTCGATCAGCTCCTTCCTGCTGATCGGCTACTGGTTCCATCGCAGCGATGCCCGCGAGGGCGCGCAGATGGCGCTGACCCTGACCGGCGCCGGCGGCCTCGCCCTGCTGGCTGGTGCGATCCTTCTCGGCCGGATCGTCGGCAGCTATGAGCTGGACGTGGTGCTGGCCTCGGGTGAAATGATCCGCGCCCACGCCCTGTATCCCTGGGCTTGCGGGCTGATCCTGCTCGGCGCGTTCACCAAGAGCGCGCAGTTCCCGTTCCATTTCTGGCTGCCGCATGCGATGGCCGCGCCGACCCCGGTGTCGGCCTATCTGCACTCGGCAACCATGGTCAAGGCCGGCGTCTTCCTGCTGGCGCGGATGCACCCGGCGCTGGCCGGCAGCGACTTCTGGTTCTACACGGTGACCTGTGTCGGCGCGGCGACCCTGCTGATCGGCGCCTGGCATGCGATCTTCCAGCACGACCTCAAGGGCCTGCTCGCCTACTCGACGATCTCGCACCTTGGATTGATCACCCTGCTGTTCGGCTTGTCGACGCCGCTGGCGGTGGTTGCCGGACTGTTCCATATCCTCAACCACGCCGCCTTCAAGGCCTCGCTGTTCATGGCCGCGGGGATCATCGACCACGAGTGCCACACCCGTGACATACGCAAGCTGCACGGGCTGATCAAGGTGATGCCCTACACCGCGGTGCTGGCCCTGATCGCGGCGCTGGCGATGGCCGGCATTCCGCTGCTCAACGGCTTCCTGTCCAAGGAGATGTTCTTCGCCCTGGCGCTGGACATCGAGCAGCACGACATGATGCGCATCGTGGTCAGCGTGGCCGCCCTGCTGGCCGGCCTGTTCGGTGTCGCCTACAGCGTGCGTTTTGTGCACGACGCCCTGCTCAGCGGCGACCCCGCCGAGATGGCGCATCAGCCGCACCAGCCGCCGGCCTGGATGCGCATTCCGGTGGAAGCCCTGGTAGTGATCTGCCTGCTGGTCGGCATGGCGCCGGCCTGGACCATCGCCCCGGTGCTGCATGCGGCGGCCGTCGGCGTGCTTGGCGATCGCGTTCCCGAGTACAGCCTGTCGATCTGGCACGGCTTCAACCTGCCGCTGCTGATGAGCTTCCTCGGCGTTGCCGGCGGCATCGCGCTGTACTTCGGACTGCGCCGCTACACCCATCTGTACGCCGATGTCCGCGCCTCGATCGGGCGCCAGGTGTTCCGCTGGAAGCTCGAGCGCATCCAGAACGCTGCCGACTGGCTGGTCGACCGTTTCGACAACGGCCGCCTGCAGCGTTTCCTTGGCTGGACCGTGCTGGCGGCGATGGTGATGGGCTTCGCGCCCTTCCTCGACGGCAGCCTGAGTGGCTTTGGCGCTGGCCAGCCCCTGCCGCCTGCCGGCTACCTGCTGTGGGGCATGCTGCTGGCGTCCCTGGTTGCGGTGCTGCGGCTGCGCCGCCAGCGCCTGCAGGCCTTCATCACGGTCGGCGCGATCGGCCTGCTGGTCAGCCTGGGCTTCGTCCTGCTCTCGGCACCTGACCTCGCCCTGACCCAGCTGCTGGTCGAAGTGGTCACGGTGATGCTCGTGCTGCTGGCGATGAACTACCTGCCGCTGGAAAGCCCGGTCGAAGAGCCGCTGCGGCGCCGGGTGCGCGATGCCCTGATCGCCATCCTCGCCGGCATCGGCATCACCGTGTTCGTCTACACCATCCTGACCCAGCCGGCGGCCACGGTCGCCGGCGAGATGCTGCTGCGCTCCAAGCCCGAGGGCGGCGGCACCAATGTGGTCAACGTCATCCTGGTCGACTTCCGCGGCTTCGATACGCTGGGCGAGATCGTGGTGTTCGGCGTCGCCGGCCTGGTCTGCCATGCGCTGCTGCGCAAGGCGCGGCTGATCCCCGACATGGTCGTGCCCGGCCCGCCGGATCCGCTGCCGATTCCCAACGTGGTCGGCCGCGTGCTGCTGCCGCTGGCGATCCTGGTCTCGGCCTACCTGTTCCTGCGCGGCCACAACCTGCCCGGCGGCGGCTTCATTGCCGGCCTGGTGCTCTCGGTGCCGCTGCTCCTGCAGTACGTGCTGTCGGGCATGCACTACGTCGAGCCGCGGATCGGCCTCGACTACCGCGGCCCGATCGGCTGGGGCCTGCTGATCGCCACCGCAACCGGGCTCGGCAGCTGGGTCGTGGGACACCCGTTCATGACCAGCCACACCCGCTACATCGATATCCCACTGCTCGGCGATGTGCCGTTCGCCAGCGCGATGTTCTTCGACATCGGCGTGTATCTGGTGGTGTTCGGCGCCTGCATGCTGGCCATCGCCATGCTCGGCCACGTGCGCGAGCGCAAGGAGGCGTTCTGATGCTGGAGTTCGCTGTCGCCTCGTCGATCGGCGCCCTGACCGCAGCCGGGATCTGGCTGCTGCTGCGGGCGCGCAGCTTCGACGTGATTCTCGGACTGACGCTGCTGTCCTATGCGGTCAACGTGCTGATCTTCTCGATGGGCCGGCTGGTGATCGGCAAGCCGCCGATCATCCAGGAAGGCCTGGCACCGACGCTCGCCAACCACACCGATCCGCTGCCGCAGGCCCTGGTGCTGACCGCCATCGTGATCAGCTTTGCGATGACCGCGGTCCTGCTGGTGGTGGCGATCCGTGCCCGCGCCGACACCCGCAGTGACCACGTCGATGGCCGCGAGCCGAAGGGGCCCGCAGCATGAGCGAGCACCTGCCCATCCTTCCGGTCGTGCTGCCCCTGGTGGTGGCGGGCCTGATGGTCGTGCTGGAGAAGCGCGGCATCGTGCTGCAGCGGGTGCTCGGCATCGGCTCGTCGCTGGCCCTGCTGGGCATCGCCGCGGCGCTGGCGCTGCGCGCCGGCGAGGGCGA
Source organism: uncultured Lysobacter sp. (assembly GCA_964350895.1). GTDB lineage: Bacteria > Pseudomonadota > Gammaproteobacteria > Xanthomonadales > Xanthomonadaceae > Pseudomarimonas. The sequence continues at coordinate 30,359 of CAYGMG010000014.1, read as the reverse complement.
GATCATGGTCTACCTGCTCGGCAACTGGGAGGCGCGGATCGGCATCGCGCTGGCCGTTGATCGGCTGGCGGCGATCATGCTGGTGACCACCGCGGTGCTCGGCGTGGCCGGGCTGATCTACGCCGCCTCCGGCTGGGACCGTCGTGCGCCGCATTTCCACGCTCTGTTCCAGGTTCAGCTGCTCGGGCTCAACGGCGCCTTCCTCACCGCCGACCTGTTCAACCTGTTCGTGTTCTTCGAGGTGCTGCTGATCGCCTCCTACGGCCTGATGCTTAGCGGCGGTCGAGGCACCCGGCTGCGCACGGGTTTCCAGTACGTGGCCTTCAACATCACCGCCTCGACCTTGTACCTGTTCGCGGTCGGCCTGCTATACGGCCTGCTTGGCGCGCTGAACATGGCCGAAGTCGCCGAGCGGATTGCCACAGCCCCGGCCGAGAACCTGCCGTGGATCGCCGCCGCCGGAGGACTGCTGCTGGTGGTGTTCTGCGCCAAGGCTGCGCTGTTTCCGCTGGCGCTGTGGCTGCCCGAGACCTATACCCGCACGCCGGCGCCAGTGGTCGCGCTGTTCGCGATCATGACCAAGCTCGGCGTGTATGCCGTGCTCCGCGTGTACAGCGTGCTGTTCGGCGCGGATGCCGGTGAACTGGCCGGTTATGTGTGGCCCTGGCTGCTGCCGGCTGCCGCCATCGGTCTCGCGCTGGCCTCGCTCGGGGCGCTGGCCGCGACCCGGCTGCGTACCCTGGTGGCCTATCTGGTGGTGGGCTCGGCGGCAACGCTGTTCATCGCTGTGGCGATCAACGTCGAGGGCACGCTGGGCGCCGGCCTGTACTACCTGGTTCACTCCAGCTTCGCCGCCGCCGCGTTGTTCCTGATCGCCGACATGCTGCGCCGCCAGCGCCTGGGTGCCGGCGACAGCCTGCGCCGGCTGGACCATCTCCCGCAGCGCGCCGGACTGGGCATCCTGTTCGCGATCGCCGCGGTAGCAATCATCGGCCTGCCGCCGCTGGCCGGCTTCATCGGCAAGCTCTCCCTGCTGGCCGCGATGCCCGATGCCACAGCCGCCTGGGCCTGGCCGCTGATCCTGCTCTCATCGCTGCTGGTGCTGATTGCCCTGGCCAATGCCGGCAGCCAGCTGTTCTGGCGCGCGCCCGAGGGCGAGCCGCCGGCAACGGCCAAGCTGGCGGCGCCCAGCGAATGGGCGGCGGTGATCCTGCTGCTGGTCGCGGGTCTGGGCCTGGTCGTGGCTGGCGGGCCGGCGCTGCGCTACGCCAATGACAGCGCCCAGCAGCTGCTCAGCCCGGCCGGCTATCGCGCCGCCCTGCTGCAGGCGCTGCCGGTGCAGCGGGCCGAGGAGGACGCGCCATGAAGCCGCGCTGGATGAATTCGGGCCGCCTTGCCCTGGTCCTGATCCTGGTCTGGCTGCTGCTGATCGGCGAGTTCTCGATCGCCCATCTGCTGCTGGCCATCGTGCTGGCGGTGCTGATCCCGCGCTTCACCGAGCGCCTGCGTGAGCGCCGCGGCATGCCGGGGAAACCGCTGGTGATGGGCAGACTGATGCTGGTCGTGCTGCGCGACATCGTGGTCTCCAATATCGAGGTCGCAAAGCTGATCCTCGGTCCGGAGTCGCGTATCCAGCCCGGCTTCGTTTGGGTGCCGCTCGACATCCGCAACGTCTACGGCATCACCGCCCTGGCCAGCATCATCACCATGACTCCGGGCACGCTGTCCTGCGACCTCTCGCCCGACCAGCGCCACCTGCTGGTGCACTGCCTGAACCTCGATGATCCCGAGGGAACGGTGGCGCAGATCAAGGCCAGCTACGAGCGCCCGCTGATGGAGATCTATCCGTCGTGAACCTTGCCATCGACCTCGCCATCTTCGCCTTTGCCGTGGCCATGCTGCTGGCCCTGGTCCGCCTGCTGCGCGGCCCGGCCAGCACCGACCGCGTGCTGGCGCTCGACACGCTCTACGTCAACGGCATGGCCCTGCTGATCCTGTTCGGCATGAAGCTGGGCACCCAGATGTACTTCGAGGCGGCCCTGATCATCGCCATGCTCGGCTTCGTCGGCACCGTGGTGCTGGCCAAGTTCATCATCCGCCGGGACATCATGGAATGAGCGTCGTGCTGGAATACCTGGTGATCGCCCTGCTCGCCGCCGGCGCCTTCTTTGCCCTGGTCGGCTCGCTCGGCCTGCTCAAGCTGTCCGACTTCCTGCGCCGCCTGCACGGGCCGACCAAGGCCAGCACCCTGGGCGTCGGCAGCGTGCTGATCGCTGCCATGCTGCATCGCTACGTCAGCAGTGGCGAGATCGGCGTGCGCGAGCTGCTGATCACCCTTTTCATGTTTCTCACTGCGCCGATCAGCGCCCATCTTCTGGCCAAGGCGGCGATGGCGCTCGACCCCGGCGTGCGGCCGGCCCCGCCGGCGGCCAAGGAGCCTGAGGACAGCGCGCGCTGAGGGTGCGCCCTCAGACCACGGCGGCCCAGGCCTGCCAGGCGGTGAAGGCCACGAACAGCACGAACAGCACCGCGCCGGAGATGCGCGACAGGCGCTGGAAGCGCTGCATCAGGAAGTAGCCGAGCACGGCAAAGCCGAGCATCGCCGGCATTTCCAGATCGAACATGGCCGGCGAGACCGGCAGCGGCTTGAGCGCGGAGGTCGCGCCGAGAATAAGCAGGATGTTGAACAGGTTGGAGCCGACCACGTTGCCGACCGCAATATCGGTCTGCCCGCGCATGGCCGCGATCAGCGAGGACGCCAGCTCCGGCAGCGAGGTGCCGATCGCCACCACGGTCAGGCCGATCAGCAGTTCACTCCAGCCCCAGGCGCGGGCCAGCTCGACGGCGGATTCGACCATCAGGTCGGCACCCAGCAGCAGCACACCCAGCCCGATGATCAGTCTGAGCAGCAGACGCGGCAGCGAGGCCTCGCGGCAGGCGAGCTCGCCCAGCTCGCTCTGCACCTCGCCAGGCTCGTCCTTGGCGCTGCGCCAGAGCAGGACCATCAGTCCGACAAAGCCGCCGAGCAGGAGCACGCTGTCGAGACCGCCCAGCTCGCCATCCAGGCACATCAGCCACAGCCCCAGCGAGGCCAGCAGCATCAGCGGGCCTTCCACCCGTATCAGGCGCATCTGCACCACCAGCGGGGCAACCATCGCCGAGATGCCGAGGATCAGCCCGACATTGGCGATGTTGCTGCCGACCACGTTGCCGAGCGCGAGGTCGTAGCGCTCGCTGTAGACCGCTGACAGATTCACCGCCAGCTCCGGCGCCGAGGTGCCCAGGCCGACGATCAGCAGACCGACCACGAAGGGGCTGATCCCGTAGCGCAGCGCCAGCCCGGACGCGCCCTTGAGAAAGCTGTCCGCGCCCAGCAGCAGCATGAGCAGGCCAAGGCCCAACCACAGCATCGTTTCGAACATGGTGCCCAGCGAGGAAAAGGGGGAAACAAGGATACGCGGAATACGCTTTACGCGACCGTACCGCGGAGGCCATGCCAGCGCCGATCACGGTCCGAGTGCAGCCTGCGGCTGGGGGCTATTGTCGCCGCCTTCACCCATCGTTACGCTGCAGCGCCGGCGGCGGTCAGTACTGCCTGCATGCCGCCGCGACTGCGCTGCGACGATGACCCGGACAGCGCCGCAGATCGCCGACGTGCAGCCCGCAAGGAGTGCAGCAATGAAGTGCCCGCTGTGCGGATGGCCGAACGGCAAGGACTACGCCACCTGCTTCAACTGCCGCGCGGCGCTGCCTTCAGAGGGCTCGGCACTGCCTGCTGCAGCCCAGTCGGGTTCGACCGGGCGCAGCGCCGCGGCACGCCGCGGCAAGGCAAGGCCCGCGGCGCGCAGCGCGCCGAAGCGGCTACCGCCCGCGGACGACCAGGTCATTGCATCCCAGCTGGAACGCCTGGCGGCGCTGCTGATCGACGCGCTCCTGGTACTGATCGTCGCCCTGCCCTTGCTGCTGCTGGGCATGGCCCAGTCCGCCGCCCTGCTGCAGCGCTTCGGGGATGCGGCGCTGTGGCTCCTGCTGCTGCCGCTGGCGGTGCTCTTCGTCCCGGCATGGATGGACAGCCTTGGCCGCGGATCGCCGGGCAAGCGCGCCATGCGCCTGCGCGTGATCGACGCCCGCGGCGCGCGCCCGGGGCTGCTGCGCTCGTCCGCCCGGCACCTGATCAAGCTGTCCCTGCATGGCTTCCTGCCCCTGCTCTGGCGGCTGGTCGAACGGATCCTGTTTGGCGGCCAGATGGCGCATGACTGGTTGTGCTCGACCCGGGTCATCCATGCCAACAGCACGGGACTGCAGATCAGCACCCTGCTGCCGCGGACCTTCGCTCCGACCCTGTTCGGCCGGGCGCTGCGCGGCGCGCTTGCCGGCAGCCTTGTCCTGCTGGCCGCCGTGCTGATGATCGCCCTGCTCAGCCGCTGGATCAGCGGACCGGACCCGCTGCGTGATGCGCTCGGCCCATTGACCGCGCGCGCGCAGTCACTTGGCAAGGCCAGCCAGAATCACTTCCACCGCGTCGGCCGGTTTCCCGTCGACGCTGCAGAACTGGGGATTCGCCTGCCCGCCGAGTTCAGCGCCGTCGAGTTCAATCCCGACAACGGCAGCCTGCGACTGACCCTCGCCAGCGCTCTCGAAGGACTGGCCGGCCGAACCCTGATCCTTCACCCCGAGTTCCGTGCCGGCGGCAGGGCGGAGGTACGTCGCTGGCGTTGTGGCAGTCCTGACATCGAACGCCGGCACCTGCCTTGGAGCTGCCGCGCCGAGGTCTTGGCCTACGCGCGTTGAAGGGCGGCCAAGCGGTCGACGCTCAACGCCGTCTGGCGATCCAGCCGAGCAGGCCGGCCAGTGCCCCGCGCTGGGCCAGGGCCGCCTGCTGCGTTCGCGCGTGGGCCTGCAGCTCGGCCCAGCCTTCGGCCACTGCCAGGCGCTCGGCTCGCTGGTACAGGGCGAGCGCCTGGGGACGCATCCCCGCGTCGCGGTAGCAGTCGCCGGCCAGCGACGCGCTGCGTGCGTCCTCGGCGGTGACTTCCAGCTGCCGCTCGTAGAGTCGCCCGGCCAGGGCAAAGCGCCGCTGGGCAGCCATGACCTCGGCGCAGCGCCGGGCGATGAAGCGCAGGCTGCCGCGGTAGCTTGTCAGCAAGGCATCGGCCTCGCTCTCACGCCCCTGTGCAAACAGGGCCACGGCCTTCTCGCACAGCGCCTGACCGCTGCCCGGGTTCGCCGCCAGCGCCTCGTCAGCGATCTGCTCGGCCAGTGCATGGCGCTGCAGGTCGTTCGAGGCCTTGGCGATCAGGGCGAGCGTGCCGGCGCCCGGCTGCAACGCATGGGACTCCTGCAGCACTGCCAGCGCGGTCTCGTGCTCGCCGCGCGCCGCGTGCGCAAGCCCCAGATACTTCAGGGTGACCGGGTCCCGGACCCGCTGCAGGCGCGCCTGGGCGCCCTGCAGCATGGGCTCGACCAGGTCGTACATCCACAGATGGTCGAGGTATTCGTTGAAGTACTCGCAGCCCGGTTCGGCCACCTCGGCGTAGCGCTGCCAGGCGGCGGTCGCCTCCTTGTGGCGGCCCAGCCGGGCCAGTACATCGGCAGCTGAAGCCAGCACCCAGGTCCACGAAGGCTCGCGTTGCAGCACGGCCTGCCAGATCTCGAGCGCGGCCGCGAACTCGCCGGATTGCTTGAGCGCGCAGGCGAGGTTGTGCTCGACCGCATTGCCGCCACCCTGGAGCTCCAGCGCCCGACGCAGCACCGGCACCGCCTCGGCATGGGCGCCAAGCTGGTACAGCAAGGTCCCGCAGTTGTACTGGGCGAGCCCGTCGTCACCGGTCAGCTCGGCGGTCCTGCGCAGCGCTGCAACGCGCTCTGCCAGCGCAAGGCCTGCATCCTTGCCAAGCAGGTAGAACGGCTGGGCGCGCCGGGGATGGCACTGGGCAAGCCCGCGCAGCCGATCGCGTGCCGCAGCGGGGTCGCGGCCCGCTTCCAGCAGCGCGCACTGCAGGTTGAGCGCGTAGTCCTCGGGCGCGTGACGCAGGCCCTCGGCACACAGGGCGAGTGCGGCATCGCGGTCGCCGCCGGCCTCGCGGGTCGCGGCCAGCACGGCCAATGCCAGGGGCTGGGCCGGATCGCGCGCCAGCACCGCGGCGGCCAGCTCCGCCGGCGCGCGCTGATCAGTCAGTTCCAGCGCAACGCTGGCCACACGGTACACGGCCTCGGGACCTTCCAGCTGATGCGCAAGGTAGGCGCGCAAGGCCAGGGCTTCGATGGCCTGCGGCGCCGCGCTGCCAAGCCGGTCAAGCGTGGCGGCTGCACCCGAATAGTCGAAACAGGCAATCTGGTCGATCGCGAACGCGACCTGCTCGCTCGGTGAGACAAGGCTGGCGGTGGTGACCATGAAGGGCGCAGTCGAGGATGGCCCTAAAGGCTAAACCAAAGGTTATGGGCTGTCGTGCTCTTCCTCGTCTGCATCCTCGCTGCGCGGCCGGGACACGTGGACGGCGTTGGGGTCGAGCTTGAGCATCTGCCACAGCTCGGCGACGGCGGCGCGGCTTTGCGCCAGCGCCGGCCCGTCTGCAACCAGCCGCGGCCGCGCATCGAGCGTGCACTCAAGGCCTAGTCCGAGCAGGGTGGCGTGGGCGGCCAGCAAGCGTTCTGCCAGCTCGGCGGCGATCAGCCCCTCCTTGCCCAGCGCCTCAAGCAGGGCCGGCGTGGCGCGACGTTCGCGCAGATGCGGATACGCGGCGGCGTGCTGCAGGACCATCGCCTGCAGGGCAAATTCGAGATCGACCAGGCCGCCGCTGCCCTGCTTCAAGTCGAACTGCCCGGCGCGCCCGCGGTCGAGCTCGGCGCGCATGCGTGCGCGCATGTGCGACACATCGTGGCGCAGCTGGTCCAGATCGCGCGGCCGCTGCAGGACCTCGCTGCGGATCGCCTCGAACTGACGACCGACCCGGCGCGCGCCGGACACCGGCCGGGCACGCACCAGGGCCTGGTGCTCCCAGGTCCAGGCGCGCTCGCGCTGGTACAGGGCAAAGCTTTGCAGACTGGTCAGCAACAGCCCTTTGGCACCATCCGGCCGCAGCCGCAGGTCGACCTCGTAGAGCCGCCCGGCCGCGGTCAGGGTGGAGAGCAGGGCGAGCAGCTTCTGCACCACGCGCATCTGGTAGCGCGAGGCGTCCAGCGAGCGCGGGCCATCGCTGCTGCCGCCCGCTTCGGCATCGAACAGGAACACCAGATCAAGGTCCGAACCGAAGCCCAGCTCTTCGCCGCCGAGGCTGCCATAGCCGATCACCGCCAGGCCGGCATCGTCCTCGCGCCCTGGCAAGACCCCGTGGGCCGGGGCCAGATCGGCGATGGCCAAGGGCAGCAGGGTTTCGATCAGCGCCTGGGCCAGCTGGGCCAGGTCGGCGGCAGAGCGAACCGCTGGCTGGCGCTGGGACAGGGCATCGAGTCCGATGCGGAAAGCCAGGCTTTGCTTCAGTTCGTTGAGCGCCTGCAGGGCGATTTCGGTATCGCCCGCGGCGCGCCGGCGGATCGCTTCGAGTTCGCCGCGCAGGTGCTCGGGATCTGGGCTTGCTGCCTCGCTGCGGCTGTCGAGCAGGTCGTCGAGCAGGATCGGGTGCAAGCTGACCCGTTCGGCCAGCAGGGCCGAGCGCGACATCACCTGGACCAGGCGCTGCAGGGCGGCCGGCTGCTCGTCGAGCAGGGCCAGGTAGGCGGCCCGGCGCAGCACTGACTGCAGCAGGTCGATCAGCCGCTCCAGGGTGCGGTCGGGACGCTCGCTGGCGGCCGCGGCGGTGAGCAGCTCGGGCATCAGGCGATCCAGCCGGCCGCGGGCGCGCGCCGAGATCGTGCCGCCGGCGCTGTGTCGCGCCAGCTGGCCGAGCAGGGTGTGCAGGGTCTCGGCGCGCTCGAAGCCGGCCTCGGCGAGGGCCTCGGCGTTGCCGCCGGCATCGATCTGCAGCCAGTAGCGCTTGAGCGCCGTATCGCTGCGGCCAGCGCGGCGCTCGCGGGCGACGAAGACCCGGTCGAACTCGTCGCGGACCACGCCCTGATGACGCTCCAGGGCCTCCTGCAGCGCTTCCCAGTGCTCGAAGCCAAGACCGATGGCCAGCCGGGCGCGGGTGAAACCATCCTCGGGCAAGGTATGCGCCTGCTCATCGCGGAGCATCTGCAGGCGGTTTTCCAGCCGGCGCAGGAAGCGGTAGGCCGCGCGCAGGCGTTGTGCAACCTCGGCTTGCACGTGACCGGCGCGCTGCAGGGCATCCAGCGCCGGCAGCAGGGCGGAGGTCCGCAAGGCCAGCTCGCGGCCGCCGCGGATCAGCTGCTGCAGCTGGATGATGAACTCGATCTCCCGGATGCCTCCGGGGCCGAGCTTGATATGCCCGGCAAGATCGCGGCGCTGGACCTCGGCGTCGATCAGGGTCTTCATCTCGCGCAGCCCCTCGAAGGCGGTGTAGTCGAGGTAGCGGCGATAGATGAAGGGCCGCAGGGTTTGCAGCATCTCCCTGGCGGCAGCCTGGTCACCGGCCAGCGGCCGCGCCTTGATCCAGGCGTAGCGTTCCCAGTCGCGGCCGTCGCGCTGGTAGTACTGCTCCATCGCCGCCGCCGACAGGGCCAGGCGGCCGGCCTTTCCGAACGGGCGCAGGCGCATGTCGACGCGATAGGCGAAGCCTTCGGCGCCGACCTCGCCGAGCAGCTGGATCAGCCGCTGGCCAAGCCGCTGGAAGTACTGGTCGTGGTCGAGCGGGCGCGGCGCATCGGTCTGGCCGGGCTCGGCGTAGGCAAACACCAGGTCGATGTCGGAACTGAAATTCAGCTCGGCGCCGCCCAACTTACCGAGCGCGAAGACCTGCAGTCCCTGGGCCTGGCCATCGCGGCGGCGCGGCCAGCCGTGGCGCAGCGCAAGCTCGCCCTGCGCTGCGGCCAGCGCGGTCTCCGCGCAGTGGCGGGCGACCCAGCTGGTCCGCGCATAGACCTGCTCGATCGGCATGCCGTCCAGATCCAGGACGATCTGCGCCAGCGAATGACGATGGCGGAAGCGGCGCAGCGCCGGCGCCCAGCTGTCCGGCTGCTCGGCAGCCAACTGCAAGGCGGGCGGCGGCGCGCCAAGGCCATGGAAGTAATCGGGATGGCGGCGCAGCTGGTCGAACAGGTAGTCGCTGGCCCATAGCCAGCGGCGCAGGCGATGGCGCCAGCCTGGCGGCACCGCTTCCAGTTCGGCGATCCGCGCGTCGGCCCACTCGCGCAGTTCGGCTGGCCCCACATTCACCGGCAATCCTCCGGAAAAAAGAAAACCCGCTCCGGCAATGCCGAAGCGGGTTCCTCCCTCCCCACCGAACTCAGCGCATCGCGCTCGGTCGACATGCTACGCGCAGGCGGCGGCAAAACACATGCTGCACCGCACCGTGGAAGGCGACTCACAGCACCAGGAAGGCAGCCAGGCCAAGGAACAGGCCCATGCTGACGACGTCGGTGGCAGTGGTGAGCAGGATCGCCGAGGCGGTGGCCGGATCGGCGCCGGCGCGGCGCAGGGCGATCGGGATGGCGGCGCCGGCAGCGCCGGACAGGCCGCAGCCGAGCGACATCGCGATCCAGGTCGCCACTGCCAGCGGCAGCGCGGTTGTGGGGTCCTTGGCATGCGCGATGAGGTACATCGCGGTGGCCGCCACCGCGCCGGTGATCACCCCGTTAAGCAGTCCCAGCAGGCCTTCCTTGGCCAGCAGCCGGCCGACCGGCAGGGCACGCAGCTCGCCCAGGGTCATCCCGCGCAGGACCACCGCCAGCGACTGTGCGCCGAGGTTGCCACACTGCCCGGCGAGCACCGGAATGAACAGGGCCAGCACCACCAGCTGGTCGATGGCATCCTCGAAGAAGCCGACCACGCCAGCGGCGGCGAACACGGTGAGCAGGTTGATCTGCAGCCAGGGGTGACGGAAGCGGAAGCTGCGCGAGAACGGCGTGGCGAGGCGCTCTTCCTTCTCCACGCCGACCATCGCGCCGGCCTGCGCGGAGATGTCGAAGGCCTGCTGCTCGAACAGCACCTGGCCGCGGACCAGGCCGACCAGCCGGCCGTCGTCCTCGCAGACCGGGTAGACCGGGAAGTGCTTGGTCACCACCTCGCGCATCGCCTCGACCATCGTCGTTCGCGGGTGCAGGCTGAACGGCCGCGCGATCATCACCTCATCAAGCGTCTGTTCCGGCCGCGCATAGAGCAGCTCGCGAAACGCCACCACCCCGAGCAGGCGCTCATGGTCATCGACCACGAACAGGTACACCACCATCCGTTTGGTGACCAGGGAGCGCATCGCCTCGACCGCGTCGCGCACCCGGGTCCCGGCCAGGAACACCGCCGGCGGATCTTCGAGCAGGCGGCCGACGCTGCCTTCGGGGTAGCTCTGCGCGTCGGTCCAGTCAGTGCCCGGCGGGGCGACGGCGAGGATCTCCCGGCGGAAGGCCTCGGGCATGGCGGCGAGGATGGTCGAGGCGCGTCCAACCGGCATCTGCGCCAGCAGTTCGGCGGCGACCTCGGGCCGGATCCTGCGCAGGCGATCGGTCGCGGTGGTCGAATCCAGCCCGGACAGCCGGTCGGAAGACAGGTCTTGCTCACTCATCGGCAGGCCCGCAAAGTCATTCGGTGGCGCAACAGGTGTCGGGGCCGGCTCAGACCGCGTGCCCCGAATGGATGGCGACGATCCCGCCGCTGAGATTGCGGAAGTCGCAGCGGGCAAAGCCGGCCGCTTCCATCATCGCGCGCAGGGTGTCCTGCGGCGGATGCTTGCGGATCGACTCGGCAAGATAGCGATAGCTGTCCGAATCGCCGGCAAAAAGACGGCCCAGCCGCGGCAGAACCTTGAAGCTGTGGAAGTCGTACAGCGGTCGGAACCATGCCGGCTGGACCTCGGAGAACTCCAGCACCAGCCCGCGCCCGCCGGGACGCAGCACGCGGCGCATCTCGGCCAGCGCGCCCTGCTTGTCGGTCACGTTGCGCAGGCCGAAGGCGATGGTCACCAGGTCGAAATGCGCATCGGGAAAAGGCAGCGCCTCGGCATTCAGCTGCACGTACTCGAAGCCTTGTACCTGACCGCCGTCGATCATCCGGTCGCGGCCCACGCGCAGCATCTCGGCATTGATATCGCCGAGCACGATGCTGCCGCGATCGCCGACCCGCGGCCGCAGCAGGCCGGCGATGTCGCCGGTGCCGCCGGCGAGGTCGAGCACGCGGTCGCCCGGCCGCACTCCACTGGTGGCGACGAAATAGCGCTTCCACAGCCGATGGATGCCCAGGCTCATCAGGTCGTTCATCAGGTCGTAGCGCTGCGCCACCGAGCTGAAAACCTGACCGACCAGCTTCTGCTTCTCGGCCACCGGCACGTCGCGAAAACCGAAATGGGTAAGGCCTTGATCGGGGTTCTTGTCTTCCATGCTGGGGATTATCGCCGAAACCGGGCTGCGGGCTGGTGCGCGCCGGGTAAACTCGGCGTGATGAAATCACCCGCCGAGTACTCCTGGACCTGTGCCCGGCTTGCCGAGCTGCCGACCAGCGCCGCGTACAGGCTGCTCCAGCTGCGCGCCGAGGTCTTCGTGGTCGAACAGGACTGCGCCTATCTCGACCTCGACGGCAAGGACCTGCTGCCGGGCGCATGGCAGCTGCTGGCCTGCGACGCCGAAGGCCGGGTCCGGGCCTGCCTGCGCCTGCTCGCGCCCGGGGTGTCCTTCGCTGAGCCGGCGCTGGGGCGGATCGCCACCGCCGGCGCAGCGCGCGGCAGCGGGCTTGGCCGCGAACTGCTGCGCCGCGGCATCGCCGAGTGCCAAGCGCGCTTTCCCGGCCAGCCAATCAGGATCGGCGCCCAGGCCTACCTGATCGACTTCTATGCCGGGTTCGGCTTCGTGGTCGACTCCGCGCCCTACGACGAGGACGGCATACCCCACGTTGAAATGCTGCGCCCCGGACAATTGCCCGAATCCGCTTGACCGGCGGTCCATCGGGCCGCGCATACGGGATTTCCCGTTGCCTGCGGGGCGGCAGATAACGTTATCCTCGGACTTTGTGTGAAGACGGAATGCGCTGAATGACCTGGATCTTTCTGGCAGCCGCTGTGCTTGCCCTTCTGGTTTCGGCACGCATGCTGGCGCCGGCACGTCCGCTGCCGGCGCAGCGACTGCGGCCGCGGCTGCCGCAGCAGGTCCTGCATCCGCGCCGGCTGCCCGGGGTACGCGCCGATTCGCTGTGGCGCCTGCGCCCGGACCCGCACTGCGTAAACGGGCTGCAGCGACTGGGCGAACACGCCCTGGCCCGCGAGGCCGATGACCTCGGCCAGCTCGGCTGCGACATCGGCAGCTGCCGTTGCACCTGGCGACCCACGCCGGACCGCCGCCGTAGCGAGCGCCGGAGCAGCGGCGACGCCGACGCTGCGCCGAGCGAACGCCGACGCAGCGAGCGCCGACAGCGCTAACCCGGACGTTTGCGGGCTAGCGCTGCAGGCCGCGCGCCTCCAGCTCGGCGAGGTAGCGCGGCCAGCTTTCGGCCTGTTCGCGGCCCAGCCGGTAGAGGGTGTCCCAGCTGAAGATGCCGGTGTCGTGGCCGTCGTCAAAACGCAGCAGCACGCCGTACTGGCCGATCGGGTCGATTCCGACCACATTGACCTCGCGCTTGCCGGCGACCAGCACGCGCTGGCTCGGATGATGCCCCTGGACCTCGGCCGAGGGGCTGTTCACGCGCAGGTACTCGCAGGGCAGATGGAACACCTCGCCGGTGTCGAAGCCGACTTCCAGGCTGCGCGAGCGCTGGTGCAGGACCAGGCTCTCGACCCGCACACCGCTCACGGTGCCACGGCCGGCGCGCTGGCCGGGCTGGCTTCCTGGGCCGGGAAATACCAGACGTTGCGGATCAGCCCCGACTCACTGAACTGGTAGACGCTGGTCGAGGTCATCCGCTTCAGCTGGTCGGCGGAGTCGCGATACTCGCTTGCTTCGACCGTGCTGGCGTACAGGCCGTCGACCTGCACCGGGCCGAGCGAAGCGCGCGCGCTCGGCGTGCTGCGGAAGTAGCCCTCAAGCCAGGAGCGCAGTTGCTCGGGCCCGACCACCTCGACGGTGATCCGCTCGCCCTCGATCTGCATCCAGCGGAAGCCCGGCTCGACCGCGGCGACCATGGCTTCGACATCCTGCCGGTTGGAGGCATCGACAAACTGGCGCACCCGTTCGCCGAGGTCATCCGGCGGCGCGCCCAGGGCACTGCCGGCCAGGACCAGCAGGCCGAGGGTGGAGGGAAACAGGGTGCGCAGGCGCATCGGTGAACTCCTTCTCAATGGCTGGTTGGCTACGACCGCGGCCTTCACGAAAGGTTCGTCCAACGCGGAAACGTAGCGTTCAGAACCGAACCGCGAACTTACCAGGATCGGCCATGGCGAAACCGATAGCCTCTCCCGCCTTGGCCCGCGCCCGGCTAATCCCGAATCCCGAATCCCGAATCCCGAATCCCGGCCTAAAGGATATAGCGGGACAGATCCTCATCCTGCACCAGCCCGTCGAGCTGGGCGTCGACATAGGCGCGGTCGACCTTGACCTGCTCACCACCGCGGTCGGGCGCCTCGTAGCTGAGCCGTTCCAGCAGCCGCTCCATCACCGTGTGCAGACGCCGTGCGCCGATGTTCTCCTGCCGCTCGTTGACCTCGAAGGCGATCTCGGCGAGGCGGTCGACGGCATCATCGGTGATCGTCAGGCTGACACCCTCGGTGGCCATCAGCGCCGGGTACTGCTTGGTCAGCGCGTTGTTCGGCTCGCACAGGATGCGGCGGAAGTCCTCGCGGGTCAGCGCGGCCAACTCGACGCGAATCGGAAAGCGCCCCTGCAGCTCGGGAATCAGGTCGGAGGGTTTGGCCAGGTGGAAGGCGCCGGAAGCGATGAACAGGATGTGGTCGGTACGCACGATGCCGTACTTGGTGCTCACCGCCGAGCCTTCGACCAGGGGTAGCAGATCGCGCTGCACGCCCTCGCGGGAGACGTCGGCGCCATGCCCTTCGGAGCGCTTGGCGACCTTGTCGATCTCGTCGATAAAGACGATGCCGTTCTGCTCGCAGGCGTCGATTGCCGCCTGGCGCACCTCGTCCTCGTTGACCAGCTTGCCGGCCTCCTCCTCGACCAGCTGCGGCAGTGCGGCGCGGATCTTCAGGCTGCGCTTCTGCGACTTGCTGCCAGACAGCTGGCTGAAAATCTGGCGCAGCTGCTGGCCCATTTCCTCCATGCCCGGCGGCGCCATGATGTCGACGCCGATGTTCATGCTGATGTCGACCTCGATCTCGCGCTCATCGAGCTCGCCGCGGCGCAGCTGGCGGCGCAGCTTGGCCCGGGTGTCCTCGTTGCCGCCGGCCACTTCGCCGCTGCCGGCATCCAGGGTGAAGCCCATGCCCTGCGCCTGGCGGCGCGGCAGCAGAGCGTCGAGCACGCGCTCCTCGGCGCGCTCCTCGGCCTGGCTGCGCACCCGCGTCTTGGCCTGCTCGCGGAACATCTTGACCGCGGTATCGGCAAGGTCACGAATGATCTGCTCGACGTCCTTGCCGACGTAACCGACCTCGGTGAAACGGGTGGCTTCGACCTTGGTGAACGGCGCATTGGCCAGCGCCGCAAGGCGCCGGGCGATCTCGGTCTTGCCAACGCCGGTCGGGCCGATCATCAGGATGTTCTTCGGCGTAACCTCGTCGCGCAGCGCGGGATCAAGCTGCATCCGCCGCCAGCGGTTGCGCAGGGCAATGGCCACGGCGCGCTTGGCGTCCTGCTGGCCGATGATGTAGCGGTCGAGCTCGTCGACGATTTCGCGGGGAGTGAGTGAGGACATGTGATTGGTCATTCGTGATTGGTGATTGGTGAAGAGCGAGAGCCGAAGCTCGCCGTGGGCACGCACCCGTGACGGGGAACCGAATCGCGGCCCGAGTTCGGCCGCTCTTTCGAATCACCAATCACGAGTCACGAATCACAGTTCCTCCACCACCCGGTTGTGATTGGTGTAGATGCAGATGTCTCCCGCCACGCTCAGCGCCTCTTCGGCTATCTCGCGCGGACCAAGCTCGGTGTGCTTGAGCAGGGCCTTGGCCGCGGCCAGGGCAAACGGACCACCGGAGCCGATGGCGATCAGGCCGTCCTCCGGCTCCAGCACGTCGCCATTGCCGGAAATGATTAGCGAGGCTTCGGCATCGGCCACCGCCAGCATCGCCTCCAGACGACCGAGTCGGCGATCGGTGCGCCAGTCCTTGGCGAACTCCACCGCCGCGCGGACCAGCTGGCCGTGCTTCTCGAGCTTCGCCTCGAACAGTTCGAACAGGGTGAAGGCGTCCGCCGTGGCGCCGGCAAAGCCGGCCAGCACGCGCCCATTGCCAAGCCGGCGCACCTTGCGCGCATTGGCCTTGACCACGGTATTGCCCAGGGTGACCTGGCCGTCACCGGCGACCACGACCTGCTTGCCGCGGCGGACCGAGACAATGGTGGTGGCGTGGAAGGACTCGGCCATGCGGACCTCGAAACTGCGCTGAACCCCTTCAATGGGGTCGCCGCCGGCAAAGCCAAGCCTTTGCTCCGCGATCGGGTTCAGTCGCCGCGCGATTCCTGGTCGGCATCCGCATCGGCATCCGGCGCCGCGGCCTCGCCGTCAATCTCTGCCTGCACTTCCTCGGTGACATCGCTGACCGGTGCTGGCGGCTGGGCGAAGCCGGCAAAGCCGATTCCGCGGCCGCGCATTGGCGGCAGGCCCGCCTCGGCCGCCTCGACCTCTTCGAGCATCTGGGTCCGCCGCTCGGTCGGTACCTGCTGCCAGTGGCAGCCGGTGAGCGCGCCTTCCAGCGAGTACAGCAGGTTCAGACTGGGCCGGAAGCCTGCCCGCTTGACCTTGACGAAGGCCGCCACGGCGCCAGCGTCGCGCAGGTCCTCCTCGGTACGGATCCCGACCTGGCGCAGCCAGGCGGTCGACTTCGGGCCAACGCTGAGCAGCTTGTCGCGCGCGCTCATGCCGCAGGCTCCGACAGGCTTTCGAGGAAGGCGGCGGCGATCTGCTCCAGGCCCTGCTGGTCGGCGTCGTCGAAGCGCGCCGGCAGCGGGCTGTCGATGTCGAACACGCCGATCAGCTGATCGCCGAGGAACAGCGGCACGACCAGCTCGGAGCGCGAGGCGGCGTCGCAGGGGATATGCCCGGGAAAGGCCTCGACATCGTCCACCCGCTGGGTCTTTCGACTCTGCGCGGCGGCGCCGCAGACGCCGCGGCCGATGGCGATGCGTACGCAGGCCGGGTGGCCCTGGAACGGACCGACCACCAACTCCTTGCCATCGTAGAAATAGAAGCCGACCCAGTTGAGGTCGGGCAGCGAATGGAACACCAGCGAAGACAGGTTGGCCGCATTGGCGATGCGGTCGCACTCGCCGTGCATGAGGCCGCGCACCTGCTGCAGCAACTGCGCATACTGCTCGGGCTTGTCGCCGCTGAGCGCTGAACTGGCAAACATCCGGAGGATCCCTTACTTTTTCGCGCCCCGGCCTCGCCTTGCCGGGATCGGCAACGCAACGCACGGTGGTGAGCGGCGCATGAGAATCCCTTCACTTTACATCACCGGCACCGACACCGGGGCCGGCAAGACCGCGGTCAGCGCGGGCCTGCTGCGCGGCCTTGTCCGCTCTGGCTGGCGCGCGGCTGGGATGAAGCCACTGGCCTCCGGCTGCGTCCTGCAGCAGGGCCGCTGGGAGAACGAGGACGCCCTGGCCCTGCTCGGCGCGGGCATGCCCGGGCTGGACTACGTCGAAGTCAATCCGATCGCCCTGCCCGAGGCCACCGCGCCGGAAATCGCCGCCCGCCGTGCCGGCATCGAGATCGATCTGGCGCCGCTGCGCGCGGCCCACGCTGCGCTGTCGTCGCGCGCTCAGATTGTTGTCGTCGAAGGCGTCGGGGGATGGCTGGCGCCGCTCTCGGCAAGCCTGATGCAGGCCGATCTCGCCCGCTCGCTGGAACTGCCTGTAGTGCTGGTGGTCGGACTGCGCCTGGGCTGCATCAACCATGCCCTGCTCAGCGCGAGGGCGATCGAAGCCGACGGTTTCAAGCTGATCGGCTGGATCGGTTCCGCGGTCGATCCGCAGCTGGGCTTCGCAGCGGAGTATCGGCAGAGCCTTCATGAACGCCTTTCCGCGCCCTGTCTTGGCATTCTCGAACACGGCGCGGACCAGCTTGATCCCGCGGCGCTGCTGGGCGTTCTCGGGCTCAGTCCGACAGCGGCAGGCGCAGGCTGAAGCGGGCGCCACCAAGAATGCTGGAAGGCCCGGCATGCAGGCTACCGCCGTGTTCTTCGGCGATCTTGCGGATGATCGCAAGGCCAAGGCCGGTGCCCTTGGCCTTGGTGCTGCGATAGGGCTCGAACCAGGACGCATCGAAGCCGTCCGGAAGCCCCGGGCCGTCGTCCTCCACACATAGCTCAACTGACCTGCCATCGCCGTCGGCCAGCAGGGTGGTCGCCAGGCGCAGGCGCCCGGCACCGGCTTCCTGGGCATTCTTGATCAGGTTGTGCAGGACCTGGCGCAGGCGTCCGGCGTCGGCCAACGGGCGCGGCGCCGGCTCGGCGTGCTCGACCGACAGCTGCAGCTGCGGATCGCCGGCGTACAGTTCTGCGACCTCGGCGACCAGGGCCGCCAGATCCAGCGGCCGGCGCTCCAGCACCGGCGCCCGCGCGTAGTCGCTGAACGCATTGACCAGGGTCTTGAGGGCATCGACCTGGGCGACGATGGTGCGGGTGGCGCGATCCAGTACGTCGGCCTCGTCACCGTGCAAGTGCGGCAGCACGCGGCGGCGCAGCCGCTCGGCGGCGAGCTGGATCGGGGTCAGCGGATTCTTGACCTCGTGTGCCAGGCGCCGCGCGACCTCACCCCAGGCGGCGTCGCGGCGGGCGCGATCAATCATCGTGGTGTCATCGATCACCGCGAGCAGGGTTGCATCGGGCAGGCGCGCGC
The DNA here is from genome assembly GCA_964350895.1 of uncultured Lysobacter sp. GTDB lineage: Bacteria > Pseudomonadota > Gammaproteobacteria > Xanthomonadales > Xanthomonadaceae > Pseudomarimonas. Next base: position 12,380 of record CAYGMG010000014.1, on the reverse strand, counting down.
CGCGCAGCAGCCACAGTCGTCGACCATCCACGGCATCGATGGCCAACTCCACGCTGAACTCCTGATTGTCGTCACGCAGTCGCGAGCGCAGCGCTTCGACCAGAGGCAGACTTGCCGGCGCCTGGCGCAGCAGCTGCTCCAGGGTGGTGCCGGCCAGGGCCGCGGATACGCCGAGCAGGGAGCGGGCGGCAGCGTTCGCGCTGCGCAGGACGCCATCCCCATCGAGGACCAGGACAGCGCTGCTAAGGCGCTGCAGCACGGTCTCCAGAAAGGCACGCTGGCGTTCGGTTTCCTGCTGGCTGCTGCGCGCCTGCTCCGAGGCCTTGTCCAGATCGGAGAGCATGCGGTTGAAGCCGCGGATCAGGAAGTCCAGCTCGTCGTCGCTGGCCGCTTCCGGCAGGCGCACTCCGTAGTCGCCCTCCGACACCCGTTCGGTAGCGGCCGCCAGGCGGCCGATCGGCGCCACCAGGCGGCGCGAGAGCACGAAGGCCAGCAGCACCGCCAACAGCATCGAGAGCAGCAGGACGAAACTCAGGATCAGCACGAAGGCGAGCTTGAGCGCGTCGCGCAGGAAGGCGGCCTGGCGCGCCTGGGCGATGCCCCGCTCGACCCGCAGCAGTCCCTGCGCGTAGCTCTCCGGCAGGCGGCTGAGCACCTGCAGGGTCGGCGCATCGCGGGCGCCGCCGACCAGGTGCAGGGCGCGCAGCTGCAGCCCGCCGTCGACCGGCTCGGCAGCCATCGCGCGAGCGCTTTCGCGCAGCACCAGCTGAAGCTCGTCCGGCGGTGGATCAGCCTCGATCAGGCTGGGGTCGGCCGCGGCCAGCGCAAGCAGCCGGCCATCGCGGCCGAACAGAGCGATCTGCGCCGCGTCGAGCCGGTCCAGCGCGCGATCGATCTCGTACTGCCAGTCGAGCGGATCGACCTCGATCAGCGATTCGGCCAGCGAGGCGGCATCGCGTTCGGCGATCTGCCGGCGCTCATCGAGCAGGGCCCTGCCCACCTGCAGCGCCTCGCCGAGGATCTCGGCACTGTTGGCGCGCAGCCAGCTGTCCACGGTGGCGCCGATGAACCGCACCGAGAAACCGTAGACCAGCAGCACCGGCGGAATCGACAGCGCCAGCAGCAGGACCAGCAGGCGTCGATTGAGCCGCGCCCCGGCGCGCCGCTCGCGCAGCGCGCGACGCAGTCGCACCAGTCGCTGCAGGATGGCGGCGGCGAGCAGCAAGAGCGCGCCGGCAGCGCCGACGAAGACGAACGGGTACCAGCGTGCCATGCCCGGGCGCAGGCCCTCGGCGTCCGCGGCCAGATACAGTGCTGCCAGCACCAGAGCCAGCAGGGCCAGGGCCAGCAGGCCCCAGCCGATGCGCGGGATCAGCCGGCCGCGGGCTGCCATGGCGCTCTGGGCGACACCAGTCGCCAGTCCTCGGGATGCAGCAGGGCCGGAAAGCGCAGCGGCGTCGGCAGCGAGGTCAGGTCCAGCGCGACCAGCACACTGCCCTCACAACCGCTGGGAAGCTGATCCGGCAGGGGCAGGCGGACCCGGTCGAGCGCTGCCAGCAGGGCGCTGCGGCGCCCGAAGCGACGCGTCGGACTGCCCGCCGAATGCAGCGAATAGACCCGCTGCAGGGGCGCATAGCGCAACTCCATGTGGTGGGCGGCCTGCCAGCTGCCACAGCCCAGAGCGTAAACCAGGCGCAGCGGTATGCCATTGGCCAGCGCTTCCAACATGGTCTGCGACAGGCGCAGTTGCTGCTCGACTTCGAGCACCATGCCGGCGCCGCTGTCGCGTGCGGAGAGGGTGAAGATCTGCGCCCGCTCCGGAGTCTCGCCGGCGCAGCCGGCGAGCATCGCCAAGCCCAGCGAAAGGCTAGCAGCGCGCCAAGGCGGCATAGAAGAATCCGTCCATGTCCTGCTCCCCGGGAAGCCGCTGCCGGCCAGGCCCGCAAGGGTGCCCGAGTCGCTCCGGCAAGGCGAGTGCCCGGGCCTCGGGATGACGCGCCAGGAAGCCCTCGACCTGGTCGGCGTTCTCGGCGCGCAGGACCGAGCAGGTGGTGTAGAGCAGCTGGCCGCCGGCCGCCAGCAGCGGCCAGGCCGCGTCCAGCAGCGCTGCCTGGATTTCGAGCAGGGCTGCGATATCCGCCTGGCTGCGGTGAATCTTGATGTCCGGCTGGCGGCGGATCACGCCGGTCGCCGAGCACGGTACGTCGAGCAGGATCAGGTCGAACGGCTCGCCGTCCGACCAGGCCGCCGGCTCGCGCGCATCGGCGCACAGCACGCGTGGTGCATGGCCCTGGCGCTGCAATCCCTGGCGCATCCGCTCGACCCGCGCCGGATCGCGGTCAAGGGCCAGCAGGTCAAGCGCGGGCTGCTGCTCGAGCAGGGCTGCGGCCTTGCCTCCCGGCGCTGAGCAGGCATCGAGCACACGCATGCCCGGCCTCAGCGCGACCAGGGTCGATACCGCCTGGGCGGCGGCGTCCTGCACCGCCAGCCGGCCCTCGGCCCAGCCGGGCAGGGAATCCGGTGGCTGTGGCGTGTCCAGGCAGATCGCCTGCTCCCAGCCCGCAGCGCCAGGCCGCGCCGCGATACCCGCTGCGGCAAGCGCGTCCAGATAGTCGCTGCGCGCGCCTGCCGCGGGGTGCAGGCGCAGCCACATCGGACCGGGCCGATTGTTGGCCTCGAGAATGGCCTCGGCGTGCTGCGGCCAATCGCGGCGCAGCTGGGTGATCAGCCAGGCTGGATGGGCATGGCGGGCTTCCGGGTCAGCGTCGAGGCTGGACAGCAGGTCCGCTTTCTCGCGCTGGAAACGGCGCAGCACGGCATTGACCAGTCCGACCATCCCCGGCTGCTTCCAGCTCCGCGCAACCTCGGCACTGCTGGCAATCGCGGCATGCGCGGGCAAACCCAGCGCATCCAGCTGGGCCAGGCCAACCAGCAGCAAGGCTTCGATACGCCGCTGGCGGGCCGGCAAGGGACGTTCGAGCAGGCGGCCGAGCAGCGCCAGGTAGCGCGGCAGCCAGCGGCAGGCGCCGAACAGGATGGCCTCGAGCAGGGCGCGGTCGCGGACGTCGGCCAGCTTGGCCAGGCGGGCCGGGAGCACCGCGCGCAGCGAGCGTCCGTCGCCGACTACCTCGGCCAGCGCCTCGGCGGCGAGCTGCCGAACGGCAACGCCGGGAGTCGGCATCAGCCGGCGCCGCGCAGGTCGCGCCGGGCGTTGAGAAAGTCCTGCGCGCCGATCACCTTGCCGCCCTCGCGCTGGACCCGTAAAAGGCGCAGGGCGCCAGCCGCGCAGGCGATCTGCAGTTCTCCGCGCCCGGCCTCCAGCAGGCTGCCGGGCTCGGCCTGGCCCTCGACCGCCTCGGCGGCATGAATGCGCAGGCGCTCGCCGCCAACCATGGCCTCGGCCACCGGCCACGGCGAGAACGCGCGGACCCGGCGCGCCAGATCGGCGGCCGGCAGGCTCCAGTCGAGTCGCGCTTCGGATTTCTCCAGCTTGCGGGCATAGGTCACGCCCTCTTCGGGCTGCGCCGTCGGCGCCGGCGGATGACCCTTGCGCAGCGCTGCCACGCCCTCGGCAAGCGCCGCGGCGCCGAGCACCGAGAGCTTGTCGTGCAGGCTGCCGCCGGTTTCCGCGGGGTCGATGGCGATGCGCTTCTCGATCAACACCGGCCCGGTATCCAGCCCGCGCTCCATCTGCATCAGGCAGACCCCGGTCTGCGCGTCGCCGGCCTCGATCGCGCGCTGTATCGGTGCCGCGCCGCGCCAGCGCGGCAGCAGGGATGCGTGGACGTTCCAGCAGCCGTGCCGCGGGATGTCGAGCACGGCGCGCGGCAGGATCAGGCCATAGGCGACCACCGCCATCAGCTCCGGCTGCAGGGCAGCCAGGGCGCTGCGCGCGGCCGGATCGCGAAAGTTCTCGGGCTGCCGGACCGCAATCCCGGCATCCAGCGCGCGCTGCTTGACCGGGCTGGGCTGCGGCTGGCGGCCGCGCCCGGCCGGGCGATCAGGCTGGGTGTACACCGCCAGCACCTCGACCCCCGCGTCGAGCAGGGCATCAAGACAGGGCACGGCAAACTCCGGCGTGCCGGCAAAAACCACCCGCAATGACATGCGCTAGGGATCCGTGTGAGGGGCTGCGAGACCCAGTCGATCGGCGACGACCGCGCTGCGCAAAACCATGTCGAACATCCGGGGCGACAGGAGCTGACCGGGCCTTGGTCGACCGATCAAGGCGTGGCCTGCGCCCGCGCCCGTGGACAAGACTACGCCGCGGTGGCGCGGCGCTGCTTGGACAGGCGACGGCGGACCATCTGCTGCTTCAGCGGCGACAGGTAGTCGACAAACAGCTTGCCGTCCAGATGGTCCATCTCATGCTGGATACAGACCGCAAGCAGGCCGTCGGCGGCCAGCTCGAAAGGCTTGCCGTGGCGATCCAGCGCGGCGACCGTGATCCGGTCGTGGCGGGTCACGTCGGCGGTGATGCCGGGGACCGACAGGCAGCCCTCCTGGCATACCTGGGAGCCTTCGTGAGCCCTGATCTGCGGATTGATGAAGACCAGCGGCTGGTCGCGCTCGTCGCTGACGTCGATCACCATGAAGCGCAGATGCTGGTCGACCTGGCTGGCGGCCAGGCCAATGCCCGGCGCCTCGTACATGGTTTCGAACATGTCATCGATCAGGGTCTGGAAGGCCGGGCTGAAATCAGCCTCGGTCACGGCGCGGGCGCGGGTCCGCAGCCGGGGATCGGGAAATTCGAGGATGGGTAGCAATGCCATGGTCTGCAGATGGCGGACGCGGGTCCGCAATTCAAGGATTCAGGGCATTTAGTGTAGCGCTTTGCCCGTTAACCGGCGGCAAGCCGTGACCCGGCGCTCGTGCAGCCTGTTTTGTCCGTCGATTCTTTGGGCTATAGTGCCGGCAACCTGCCCGGGGAAACAGGTGGTTACCCGCCATGCTTAAAAAACTTCTTACGGTTGTAGCTGTCGCGGCACTGACCTTCGGCAGCTGGGTGATGGCGGTCGAGTTGCGCGCCGATCATCCGGATACCTATGTGGTCCAGAAGGGCGACACCCTTTGGGACATTGCCGGCCGCTTCCTCAACGAGCCTTGGCTGTGGCCAGAAATCTGGCAGGCCAATCCACAGATCGCCAATCCGCACCTGATCTATCCGGGTGACGTGATCAGCCTGGCCTACCTGGCCGGCGGGCGGCCGACGCTCGGGATCAGCAAGCGTTCGCCGCAGATCCGCCGCGAGCAGATCGAGGCGATTCAGGCGGTGCCGCTGTCCGAGGTCGAAGGTTTCCTCAAGCGCGCTCACGTGCTGGAAGACGGCGAGCAGGAAGACCTGCCCTACGTGGTCGGCCTGGAAGAAGGTCGCCTGCGCAGCGCTTCCGGGCAGCTGGCCTATGTCCGCGGCGGCGACTACGCCGCCGGCGACAAGGTGTCCTTCGTTCGGCCCACCGTGCGCTTTGCCAGGCACCCGCATCCGGCCACCGACTTCCCGCGTCTGAAGCGTGACCCGTGGTCGGCCCGCGATGGTCTGAGCCCGCAGACCTCGGGCATCGAGTGGGCCTACTACGCCGCCTCGGACAACGGCTTCGAAGTGCTCGGCTACGAGGTGATCGAGATCGCCACCGGCACCGTGATGCGCGCGGGTGACCCGTCGAGCATCCTGCTCTCGGCCGAGGGCAGCGAGGTCAAGGCCGGCGATCTGGTCATGCCCTTCGACGACATGCCTTTCGACCTCAGCTTCATGCCTCACCCGCCGAAGTCGATGCCCGAGCACCTGCGCATCCTGGCGATGACCGATCGCGGCCTGTACGGCGGCCCGCGCGACGTGGTGGCGATCTCCGCCGGCGCCCGTGACGGGATCGACAACGGCACCGTGTTCGCCATCTACCATCCAGGCGAGGTCGTGCATGACGACATCAAGCACGGCAACCGCCTGGTCGCCAGCCTGCCGAAGAACAAGGTCCAGCTGCCGGACGACTTCGTCGGCCACGTCATGGTCTTCCGCACCTTCGACAAGGTGAGCTACGGGCTGATCATGGACGGCATCCGACAGGCGCGCCTGGAAGACGAGCTGCGCGCGCCGGGTCGGCTCTGACCGACCTTCGGTGCCCGTTGCCGATCCGGTCCGCACGCGGGCCTGGCTGCAGCTGATCCACACGCCGGGGCTCGGACCCCGGCGCATTGCCCGTCTGATCGAAGAGTTCGGCACGGCCGAGGCCGCACTGGCCTCGGCCCGGAGCTGGGCGCGCCTGCTGCCCGGACTGGCGCGAACGGCACAGCCGCCCGCAGGCGAAGCACCCGGGGTCGAGCAGGACCTGCGCTGGCTCGACGGCCCGGCGCACCACCTGCTGACCCTTGCCGACGAGGACTACCCGCCCCTGCTGCGCCCGCTCGACGGCGCGCCGGCGGCGCTGTATCTGGCTGGCGATCCTTCCCTGCTCTGGCACGCCCAGGTCGCCGTGGTCGGCAGCCGCAACCCGACCGCCGGCGGTCGCGACAACGCGGCCGACTTTGCCGCCGAGCTGGCCCGGGCTGGCCTGGTCATCACCTCGGGGCTGGCGGCTGGCATCGACGCCGCTGCGCATGCCGCCGCCCTGGATGCCGGCGGCAGCACGATCGCGGTGATGGGCACCGGACCCGAGCAGATTTACCCAGCGGTCAACCGCCGGCTCGGCGCTCGGATCGCTGCCGAGGGCCTGCTGGTCAGCGAGTACCCGACCGGCACCGGCGCCCGCCGCGAGCAGTTCCCGCAGCGCAACCGGATCGTGGTCGGTCTGTCGCTGGGCACCCTGGTGGTCGAGGCGGCCTTGCAGTCGGGCGCATTGATCAGCGCGCGCCTGGCCGCTGAGTGCGGCCGCGAGGTGTTCGCCCTGCCCGGCTCGATCCACAACCCGCTGGCCAAGGGCTGTCACCGCCTGCTGCGTGAAGGCGCAACCCTGGTCGAGAACGCCGGGGAAATCCTCGACGCTTTGGCCGGCCCGGCGCGCCAACTGGGCCAGCAGCTGCGCGATCGGCTGGCCGGCCCGGATGCCAAGGCGCCGGCGAGCAGCGTGGAGGACCCGGCCTATAGCGCCTTGCTGCAGGCCCTGGGCCATGATCCGGTGCCGATGGAGCGGCTGGTCGAGCGCACCGGGTTGACCGTCGATGCCCTGTCCTCCATGCTGCTGGTATTGGAATTGGAGGGGCGCGTTGCTGCCAGCCACGGCCGCTTTGCGCGCTCCGGCAGCTGACGTCCCAACGCACCGCCCCCGCGCGGCGCAGGCAGAGGTGGGATGAAAGAGACCGTACTGGACGTTTTGCTTTACCTGTTCGAACACTATTTCTACGAAGAGCCGGACTCCGTCCGCGACCGCGATTCGCTGCAGGGTGGCCTGCTCCAGGCCGGTTTCAGCCCCAGCGAGATCAGCAAGGCATTCGACTGGCTCGACGGGCTGGCAGCACAGCGCCATGAGGCGCCGATCGCGCCGCGCGCCGTGCGTGGCTCGCTACGTCTGTTCTCGGAGCCGGAGCTTGCGCGCCTGGATGGAGAGTGCCGCGGTCTGTTGCTGTTCCTGGAGCAGAACGGCATCGTCGATGCCAGCTCGCGGGAGCTGGTGCTGGATCGGGCGATGGCGCTGGATCACGAGCAGATCGACGTCGAAGACCTGAAGTGGGTGGTGCTGATGGTCCTGTTCAACCAGCCCGGCCACGAAGCGGCCTTCGCCTGGATGGAGAACCACATGTTCGATGGCGAGGGTGAGCCGGTCCACTAGCCCGGCCGCCCCGAGGCGCGCTAGTCGGCACCGCCAGCCCTTCGATTGCGCCAAGCTCCACGCCGCAATGGCGCGTTCCGGCAAGGCTTTTTCTGCCTGGCCACCCGCGCAGCCCGGCGAACTTGCTTGACAGCTCTTCCAACCCTGTGTTTCCACTAGGGAAACGCCCGAGCCCCCGGGGCCCGGGCGTTTGCCGTTCACCTGGCCGTTTCGGCCGCAGCGGAATATCCCCCTCATGGCAAAGAACCTGCTGATCGTCGAGTCGCCCGCAAAGGCCAAGACCATCAACAAGTACCTCGGCAAGGACTTTCAGGTCCTCGCCTCCTACGGCCACGTCCGTGACCTGGTGCCCAAGGAGGGCGCGGTGGACACCGACAACGGCTTTGCCATGAACTACGAGGTGATCGAGAAGAACGAGCGCCACGTCGATGCCATCGCCAAGGCCGCCAAGAGCGCCGAAGCGCTGTTCCTGGCCACTGACCCGGATCGCGAAGGCGAGGCGATCAGCTGGCATATCGCCGAGATCCTGCGCGAGCGCGGCCTGCTCAAGGACCGCACCCTGCAGCGCGTGGTGTTCACCGAGATCACCCCGCGCGCCATCAAGGAAGCCATGTCGCGCCCAAGACAGGTCTCGGCCGACCTGGTGAACGCCCAGCAGGCCCGCCGCGCGCTCGACTACCTGGTCGGCTTCAACCTCTCGCCGGTGCTCTGGCGCAAGGTCCAGCGCGGTCTGTCGGCGGGACGGGTGCAGAGCCCGGCGCTGCGCATGATCGTCGAGCGCGAGGAAGAGATCGAAGCCTTCATCGCCCGCGAATACTGGAGTGTCGAGGCCCAGCTGGCCCACCCCAGCCAGAACTTCAGCGCCCGCCTGGTCAAGCTCGATGGGGCCAAGTTCGAACAGTTCACGATCACCGATGGCGACACCGCGGAATCCGCGCGGACCCGCCTGCTGGCCGCCGCCGGGGGCAAGCTGCTGGTCTCCGACGTGCAGTCCAAGGAGCGCAAGCGCCGGCCCTCGCCGCCGTTCATCACCTCGACCCTGCAGCAGGAGGCCGCGCGCAAACTCGGCTTCTCGACCAGCCGCACCATGCGCATCGCGCAGAAGCTCTACGAGGGCGTGGCGCTCGGCAGCGAAGGCACGGTCGGCCTGATCAGCTACATGCGTACCGACTCCACCCATCTGTCCCAGGAGGCGGTGGCCGAGCTGCGCCAGGTGATCACCCAGGAGTTCGGCCAGCACGCGCTGCCGGCCCAGGCCACCGAGTACAAGACCAAGTCGAAGAACGCGCAGGAAGCCCATGAGGCGATCCGGCCGACCTCGGCCATGCGCACGCCGAAGTCGGTCGTCGCCTTTCTCGACCCGGATGCGGCGCGCCTGTACGAGCTGATCTGGAAGCGCGCGGTCGCCTGCCAGATGATCCACGCCACCCTGAACACCGTTTCGGTGGAACTGGCGGCCAGCAAGGAACACGGCTTCCGCGCCACCGGCACCACGGTGATCGATCCGGGCTTTCTGGCGGTGTACGAGGAAGGCCGCGACGAGAAAAAGGCTGACGACGACGACGAGGGCCGCAAGCTGCCCGCACTGCGGATCGGCGAAAGCATTCCGCTCGACAGCATCCTCACCGGTCAGCATTTCACCGAGCCGCCGCCGCGCTTTTCCGAAGCTTCCCTGGTGAAGACGCTGGAGGAGCACGGCATCGGCCGGCCGAGCACCTACGCCAGCATCATCCAGGTGCTGCTGAACCGCGAGTATGTCTATCTCGACAGCCGGCGCTTCCGCCCCACCGACGTGGGCCGCGCGGTCGCCAAGTTCCTCACCGGCCATTTCACCCAGTACGTCGACTACGACTTCACCGCCAAGCTCGAGGACGAACTCGATGCAGTGTCGCGCGGCGAGGAGGAATGGCAGCCGCTGATGGAGCGGTTCTGGAAGCCGTTCAAGGCCCTGGTCGACGACAAGGCGCAGAGCGTTGACCGCAGCGAAGCCACGGGTGCGCGCCAGCTGGGCACCGACCCGGCGAGCGGCAAGCCGGTCAGCGTGCGCCTGGGGCGCTACGGGCCGTTTGCCCAGATCGGCACCGCCGATGACGAGGACAAGCCCAAGTTCGCCTCGCTGCGCGGCGGTCAGAGCATGCACACCATCAGCCTCGACGAGGCGCTGCAGCTGTTCAAGCTGCCGCGCGACCTCGGCGAGGTGGATGGCGAGCCGCTCAGCGTCGGCGTGGGCCGCTTCGGCCCCTTCGCCAAGCTCGGCAGCACCTATGCCTCGCTGAAGAAGGAGGATGATCCCTACACGATCAGCGCCGAGGACGCCCTGGCGCGGATCCGCGAGAAGCAGGAGATCCTGGCCAACCGGATCATTCGCGAGTTCGAAGGCACCGATATCCAGGTGCTCAACGGCCGCTACGGCCCGTACATCACCGACGGCGCCAAGAACGGCAAGATCCCCAAGGATCGCGAGCCCTCCTCGCTGAGCCTTGAAGAGTGCGTGGAGATCCTCGCCAACGCGCCGGACAAGCCGGCCCGCGGCCGCTTCGGCGCCAAGAAGGGCCCGGCAAAGAAGGCGGCAACGAAGAAGGCGCCGGCCGAGAAGACCGCAGCCAAGAAGGCTCCGGCAAAAAAGGCCGCCAGCAAGAAGACCGCGGCCAAGAAAGCCCCAGCGAAAAAGGCCGCGGCCAAGAAGGCGGTGAGAAAGTCCGCCGCCAGCAAGGCCAGCGCCTGAGCTGAGCCGGAGCGTCCACGCGATGCGTCAGTCGCGTGGGCGTCGGGTCAAGCGGCCGTGGCGAAGGCCTCGCGGCTGAGGTTCAGCGGCTCGCCGTCGGTGCAGACCACGTCATCCTCGATGCGGATTCCGCCATACGGCAGCAGGGCGTCGACGGCGTCCCAGTCCACCGCCTTCGCATGCGGTGCTTCGCGCAGACCCTTTAGCAGTGAGGGGATGAAATACAGCCCCGGTTCGATAGTGACCGCCATGCCCGGCACAAGGGTCCGGGTCAGACGCAGGAAAGGATGGCCGGGGGGCCGCTCGCGCCGGGTGCCGGCCTCGTCGATGGTCAAGCCGCCAACGTCATGCACCTGCAGACCGATCAGATGACCGGTGCCATGCGGAAAGAACACCGAAGTGACCCCGGCCTCAAGCTGCGCCTCGACACTCATGTCGACCAGGCCCGCCTTGCGCAGCAGGGCGGCCAGCAGGTGATGGGCATCGAGGTGGATATCGGCATAGTCGACGCCATCGCAGACCCGGGCGCACAGAGCCTGCTGGATGCCGTCCAGCTCGGCGATCAGGTCGGCGAACACGCCAGGCTCCCGCGCGTAGCTGCGGGTGATGTCCGCAGCGTAGCCGGCGTGGCTGGCGCCGGCGTCGATCAGGAATGAGCGCGCGCGCTGCGGCGCCTGCGCCTGCTGGTACTGGTAGTGGAGCACCGCGGCGTGCTCATCGAGCGCGACGATGTTGCCGTAAGGAAGGTCGAGATCGCCGTGCCCGGTCGCCGCGAGGTAGGCGCGGTGGATGCCAAGCTCGCTCTCGCCATCATGGAAGGCCTGCTCGGCCGCACGATGACCACGCACCGCACGCCGTCCCGCCTGCTGCATGCAGGCGATCTCGTAGCCGGTCTTGATGCCGCGGTGAAAGTGCAGGTAAGCGAGCAGGGCTTGCGGATTGTCCGGCAGCATGTCGTCCAGCGCGGCATCCGCTTCGCCGATGATCGCCACCTTGCCCGCTGCAGGACGCAGCCGGCGCGCCTCGGCCGGCTCGCGAATCACCTCGATATCGAAGCAGTCTGCCCAATAACCCGAGGGCGCAGCCGGTGACATGTGCCAGAAATCGTCGGGCTGCAGATAGGCAAGCCGCGGCTTCTTGCCGGGACTGATCAGCAGCCAGCTGCCGGGATGCCGGTCCAGCGGCAGCCATGACTTGAAGTGAGGATTGGCCGCGAACGGGTACGGGCGGTCGTCGAGGAACTGGAACTTCTCGATGCCCGAGGCGATCAGCAGATGGTCGTGACCGGAGTACGCAAGCGCCGCCTCACAGCGCGCCTGCATGCGCTCGACGTGGTCTCGGAACAGCTCGGCGGGACTGGCTTGCATGGGGCATTCCTTGCGCGATTCGACCTGCATTGTGCCAAATGTCGGCCACGCCCCCGGGCGCCGACTTCACGCTTCGCCGCCGAATCGCAGCCGACGGCTCGCCGGCTAGTGTCCTGTCCCGGAGATACGTTGTTGAAGTCGCGACGCGGATGCGTCGTCGAGGCAAGGCGCGAGGGTGAGCGCGGGCGCCTCGACAAGTCCGGTGGACTCGTCGGACCTAGCGAACGCCCTGGCAGGGGCCGGCAAAGGCATAGCAGCGCTAGGGCGACGACGAGCTGCGCATTCCGGTTGCCGTGGACACCCACGGAGCCGTGGTCACCTGGAACGGTGGCCTTGGACGCTGTCGCCTCGCAGGCCGGGCATGGCGCGGCGGGCTGCTTCCGACCCGGAGTAAGTCTTCGCCGATGCGTGCTTCGGGCGCAATTTTGCCGTTCGTCGAGGTTCGTCAATAGCGCCGGCTTTCTGTGGGAGCGGATCGTATCCGCGACCGCAGCGCAACAGGCTTGCCACTGACTGCGGTTAGATCGA
>CAYGMG010000013.1:0-46770 GCA_964350895.1 uncultured Lysobacter sp. | reverse complement strand
GAACGCAGCATCGACGGCGCAGACCGAGCGAATTCTGCGATGTACTTCCGGGACAAAGCACCAGCTGCGCCCTCGCCTGCCGTGCAGCGCCGGCGATCGCTCGACCGCGCATCGACGACGCGCAGCGCTGCCGGCGGCCCGGCCCCTGCTCAGGCCAGCCGGAAGCTGCCGTCGACCACGCTGACCGACTGTCCGCCGACCCACACGCCATCGGCTTCGACCGCGATCTCGACCCGGCCGTCTCGATCCAGCTCGCGGCCCTGGCTGACGATGTAGCGCTCGCCCGGCTTGAGCACGCCGCTGTGCTGCAGATAGGCGGCGACGGCGGCGTTGGCGCTGCCGGTGACCGGATCTTCCGGAACGCCGTCGGACGGACAGAAGGCACGCAGCACGCGCTGGTAGTCGGCGCCGCGCGCATCGGCGAACACCGCCAATCCAACGGCATCACTGCTCCGGCAGAGCGCGGCGATGGCCGCCAGATGCGGTCGCAAACCACGCACGTCCCGCTCTTCGCCGAGCGCGGCCAGCCACCAGCGCGGACCATTGTCGTAGAGCGCCGGCGCCTGCGCGCCGCGAATGCTGCCCTCCAGCGCCTGGTCTACCAAGGCCTGCCAGTTGTGCTCCATGGGGACCTCCCGCGCCTGCGGCGCGCGCACCCGGATCACCCTCGCCGCGCCCTGCCCTTCTATCCGCATCGGCAGCAGGCCGGCCGCGCATTCCTGGACCAGCCGACCCTGAACATCTGGCTCCACCATTCCCGCTTCCAGCAAGGCATGCGCGGTCCCGACACTGGGGTGGCCGGCAAAGGGCAGCTCCGAGACGGGAGTGAAGATGCGAACCCGATAGCTGGCCTCCGCTGCCTCGGGCGGCAGTACGAAGGTGGTCTCGGAAAGATTGGTCCAGCTCGCCAGATGCTGCATGGTGGCGGTGTCCAGGCCTGCGCCGTCCAGCACCACGGCCACCGGGTTGCCGCGCAGCGGCTCGGCGGTGAACACATCTACCTGCTTGAATGCCACTCGACGCATGGGGCTTCCTCGCCAACTGAACACGGGCCGCGGCGCAAGATCGGGCATGCTTGAACTGCGCCCGATCAGGGCCATCTGATTGAGCATGTTCTGCCAAGGAGGCTGCCATGGGAAGCCGCGTGCCGCGCGCCGTCATCTGGGTATTCTGGGCGCTGGTCGGCCTGTGGCTGGCGACCTTGCTCTGGCCGGCCGTCGCGCCACGGCCGGATGCTCAACCGCGCACGGTCAGCGCGCGCGGCGACCTGGCAGCCGACGAGCAATCGACCATTGCCTTGTTCGAGGTGGCCAAGGATTCGGTGGCCTTCATCAGCACCCGGCAGAATGTGCGCGACTACTGGACCCGCAACGTGATGTCGGTGCCGCGAGGCAACGGCTCGGGCTTCATCTGGGATAAGCAGGGCCATGTGGTGACCAACTGGCACGTGATCGACGGTGCCAGCGAGGCGACGGTCAGGCTGTCCAACGGCCGCGACTACCGCGCCGCCCTGGTCGGTGCCAGCCCGGACCACGATATCGCGGTGCTGCGCATCGGCGTCGGCTTTGAGCCGCCGCCGCCGGTGCCGCTGGGCAGCAGCGCGGATCTTCGGGTCGGACAGAAGGTGTTTGCCATCGGCAATCCGTTCGGCCTGGACTGGACCCTGACCACCGGCATCGTCTCGGCGCTCGACCGCTCGCTGCCGGCCGAGAACGGTCGCAGCATCGAGCATCTGATCCAGACCGATGCAGCGATCAATCCGGGCAACTCCGGTGGCCCGCTGCTGGACTCGGCCGGCCGCCTGATCGGCATCAACACCGCGATCTTCAGCCCCTCGGGCGCATCGGCGGGGATTGGTTTTGCGGTGCCGGTCGACACGGTCAACCGGGTGGTGCCCCAGCTGATCGCCAACGGTCGCTACCTGCGCCCGGTACTCGGTATCGAGATCCACGCCGGACTGAATGACCGGCTACGCAAGGAAACCGGAGTCGAGGGCGTCTTCGTACTCGGCGTGCAGGCGGATTCTGCAGCCGAACAGGCCGGGCTGCGCGGCGCCCTGATGCGCGGCGATGGAGGCCTTGATGCGGGTGACGCCATCCTCGCCGTGGGCGAGCATCCGGTGCGCAACATGGACCAGCTGTTCGCCGCGCTCGACGCGCATGAAATCGGCGAAACGGTCACTTTGCGGGTGTGGCGTGAAGGTGTCGAACAAGAGATCGAGCTGACCCTGCAGGCAGGGGACTGAACCGCGCCGGCGCCGTGCGCTCTGACAGCTCAGCCGCGCTGCATGACAGACCGGTACCGCGGCTGATCAGGTGTCGATCAGCGCCTGCTCAGCGCGGGATGCCGGAGCGTGCACCGATCGGCGCCGGGCGGCCGAGCAGGAAACCCTGACCAAGGGCACAGCCCATAGCAATCAGCGCCTCGTGCTGCTGCTCGGTCTCGATGCCTTCAGCAACCACTTCCATGCCCAGCGAATTGGCCAGCGCCAGCACGGCGCGGATCACCGCACGGCTGCCGGCTTCCAGCGGCGTGCCCAGATCGGCGACGAAGCTGCGATCGATCTTGATCATCCGCAACGGAAAGTGGTGGACCCGGCTCAGCGACGAATAGCCGGAGCCGAAGTCGTCCACAGCGGCGAACACGCCCGCATCGCGAAGCAGTTCCAGCGCCTGCTGGACCTTCTCCGGATTGTCGAGCATCGCGCCCTCGGTGATCTCGATGCGCACCCGCGCAGAATCAAGGCCGCTGTTGTCGATCAGGGTCAGCAGACGCTCGACGAAATCAACCTGGCGCAGGAAGCGCGGCGCCACGTTCAAGGTCACGTACTGGTCCGGCGGCAGGCGGGTCGCCTCGGCGCAGGTCCGCTCGAACATCTGCCAGTCGATCGCTTCAATGTGCCCGCTGTCCTCGGCTACCGAGAGGAAAGCGCCCGGCGCCAACACGCCGCGCTCGGGATGCTGCCAGCGGATCAGCGCCTCTTGCCCCACCACACGCCGATCCACCAGCCGAACAATCGGCTGGAAATAAGGGTGGAACGCCCCCGAGGCCAGGCCACGGCGCAGGTCGACCTCCAGCTGCAGCACGTCGAGCGCCTGCTGGTTGGTCGCCGGATCGAAGATCTCGAAACGATGGCGACCAGCGCGCTTGGCCCGGTACATGGCATCGTCGGCGTCACGCAGGACTTCATCTGCACGCCGATAGCGCGCATCGCCCATGGTCAGGCCGACACTGGTCGAGGTGCTGATCTCCTTGTCCTGCAGTTTCAGCGGCTCGGACATCGAGGCGATGATCCGCTGGGCCACGCGTACCGCGATCTCGACCCCCGGGATGTCCTCCAGCAGGATGGCGAACTCGTCACCGCTGAGCCGGGCCACCACATCCGGCTCGCGCACGCAGGACAGCAGGCGCAGGGCCACCTGCTTGAGCACCTCGTCGCCGGCCAGATGGCCGAGACTGTCATTGATCACCTTGAAGCGGTCAACGTCGGCGTAGAGCACGGCGTATTTCCTGCTCCGGTCGCGGCGGCTGGCGCTGATGACCCGTTCCAGCCGATCACGCAGGTAGCCGCGATTGGGCAGCCCGGTCAGCGCGTCGTGCATGACCTCGTGCTTCAGGCGCAGCTCGATCTTTTCGCGCTCGGCGATCTGCAGGCGCAGCTCGCGGGTGCGCTCCTCGACCCGCTGCTCCAGCTCGGCGTGCGCCTCGCGCAGCGCATCGGCGTCCCGTCGGCGGGTGATCGCCAGCGCGATCTGATGGGCGACGAACTCGAGCAGCTCACGCTCGCGCTGGCCGTAGACCACATCGCCGCGATAGCTCTGCACCACAACGGCGCCGAACGCGCGCTCGCCTTCGCGCAGCGGAACCCCCAGCCAGGAATGCGAGGGCACGCCCGAGCCGCGAAACTCGCCGCCGTTCTCAAGCGAGGTCTGCTGCAGGCCGTCGAGCAGGACCGGCTCGCCCTGGCGCAGCATGTACTCGGTCAAGCCATTGCCGAGCGGGCGCGTCTTGGCCTGGGATTCGGCTTCGTCGGCGAAATACGGGAAACACAGCTGGGTATCGTTGGCACACAGCAGGGCGATGTAGAAGTTCCGCGCGCTGATCAGGCCATGGACGATCTCGTGCAGGCGCGCGTAGAACTCGTCGATATCGTGCTGTGCGCCGGTCAGCTCGGCGATCCGGAACAGGGTTTGCTGCAGACGTTCGCCGCGCTGCCGCTCCTCGACTTCACGGGCCAGCTCGACTGTGCGCTCGGCAACCCGGCGCTCCATCTCGGCCTGGCCCTGCTTGCGCTCCAACGCAGTCAGGATGTGACTGCCGACGAAGCTCAGCAGGGCTTGGTCGGCGGCGCTGAAGCAGCCCTCGCGCTCGTAGCTTTGCACCACCAGGACGCCGCGCACGTCCGGGCCATCAAGCATCGGCACACCGAGCCAGTCGGCGCTGTCGCTGCCGACCAGGCGCAGCGGCCCGGATACCTGGCGGCGCAGCACATGGGACGGGCCCATCAGCGGCCGGCCATCGCGGATCAGGTACCAGGTTCGCGAGCGCTCGATCTCGTCCAGCGGCACCCACTGTTTGGGATCGACTTCGTCGGGATCGGCGATGTCGGCGTAGTAGATGAAGCGGATCGCATCGCGGCGCTTGTCGAACAGCGCGATGTAGAAGTTCTCCGCGTACATCAGCCCGGCAACGGTGCGGTGCAGCTTGCCGAGCATCTCGTCCATGTCCAGACCGGAGGCGGCCATGTCGGCGATCGAGAACAGGGCGCGCTGCACCCGGTCGGCCTGCTCCAGCCGACGCACATTGTCCTGCAGCCGATCACGCTCCAGCACTTCGGCAAAGCGTGCGCAGGCCGACTTCCAGGCAACCGAATCACGAATGTCAGCCTGCGCGGATTGTTTGTCGCCGCGGCGGACGATGGCCACCGCCGCACTGCCGAAGGCGCAGCGACTGAGCACCAGGGCCTCGAACTCGCCATCCGCCGCGCGGGCGACACCTTCAGCCTCGCGGAAGGCCTGCTCGGCGATCCTCAGACGTCCCGCCGATACCGCCTGCTGCGGCCAGCCGCGCCGCTCGCCCGGCCAGCTCAGCGACCACAGCACACTGGCATCGCGAACCAGCCCTTCAGCCTTGAGGGCCTCGATCAGGCGGCCGGCGATCGCATCGGGCGTGGTGGCTTGGACAATCGCCAGCGCATGCTGGGCAGCCGCCGCCGGATCGCCCGGGGGCAGTTTGGCGGAATCCAGCGATTCGGCCTGTTGGATGGACAACGCGACGCGCCCCTGCAGCGTGGCAACACCCAACTTTTAGCACGTGCGGGCCGCGCACGGCGCCAGATAAGCCCGAACAAATGTCGACCCCGTCACGAATCTGAGCCACGGCTCGGGCTGCGGCCCGCGACAGCTGTTCCGCAGGCCTGGAGCATCGGCACGGTACGTCCGGATCGGCGGGGCGCGATGGCGATCACGTTGTGGCGCAACTCACTCGGCGGCGATCAGTCCGCGGCGGGCCGCTTCGAGGGTGGCTTCGGCGCGGCTGCCGACTGCCAGCTTGCGGTAGACCTCTTTCAGATAGCCGGCCACGGTGTGCGGCGAGAGCTGCAGCAGGCCGGCAGCCTGCTGCACCGTGTAGCCCTTGGCGACCGCGCGCAGCACGTCGGTTTCGCGGCCGGTCAGCGGCGACTCCCGGGCGCTGACCGGCTCCGGCGAAGGACGGAAATGCGCAAGCAGACGACGGGCGATCGACGGTGACAGCGGCGGCCGGCCGGCAGCGATCCCGCGCAGCGCATCGGCCACCGCTTCCACCGACTGGTCCTTGAGCAGGTAGCCCTCGGCGCCGGCGCGCAGTGCCGGGAACAGGTGCCCGTCATCGTCGAACACGGTCGCCACCAGGCACAGCGGCGGATCGGGCGCGCGGCGCAACACCTCGATCAGCTGCAGACCGGAGCCATCCGGCAGACCCAGATCGATCACCGCAAGCGCCGGCGGCGGATCGACCGCCAGCAGTCCCTCGGCAAGACTGCCCGCCTCGCTCCGCGCGATTCCCGGAAAGGCGAGGTCGAGCGCGGCCGCCATCCAACTGCGACTGGCGGCCAGATCATCCACCACCAGGACGCTGGCGAAGCTCGGACTGGCGGATTGGCGGTGCGGGAATTCCTCCATGATCAAACATCCTAACCAAGTCGACTGCGGCCGGGCGACTGCCTCGGGTTTTGCCCTACACTCAACGCCACGTTCACACGAATTCCACAATGCCGTCCTCTGATCACGTCCTGATCCTGGCCTGTCCGGATCGCCCGGGCATCGTCTACAGGGTCAGCGCGCTGCTCTTCGAGCGCGGCTGCAACATCCTCGACGCCCAGCAGTATGGCGATGCCGAAGCCGGCCGCTTCTTCCTCCGCGTGCACTTCGATCCGCCGGATGCCGCGGCGATCGAGGACATCCGCACGGCGATGGCTGCGCTCGGCAGCGACTTCGGCATGGACTGGCAGCTGCACGACTGTAGCCGGCGCGCGCGCTTGCTGGTGCTGGTCAGCCGCCAGGGCCACTGCCTGAACGATCTGCTGTTCCGCGCCAGCAGCGGGCAGCTGCCGGTGGATGTCGCCGCCGTGGCCAGCAATCATCCTGATTTCGAGGGCCTGGTCAGCGGCTACGGACTCCCCTTTCACTTCCTTCCGGTGGACGCGACGAGCCGCGATCAACAGGAAGCCGCCCTGCTCGCGCTGGTCGAGCAGGAGGGCATCGATCTGGTAGTGCTGGCGCGCTACATGCAGATCCTCTCGGCAAACCTGTGCGAGGCCCTTGCCGGACGGGCGATCAATATCCATCACAGTTTCCTGCCCGGCTTCAAGGGCGCGCGGCCCTACCATCAGGCCCACGAGCGCGGGGTCAAGATCATCGGCGCGACGGCCCACTACGTGACCCCGGATCTGGATGAAGGGCCGATCATCGAGCAGGACGTAGCCCGCGTCGATCACGCGATGACGCCGCGCGAGCTGGTCCGCGTCGGCAGCGACATCGAATCAGTCGTGCTGGCGCGCGCGGTGCGCCGTCACGTCGAGCACCGCATCCTGCCCAACGGCCATCGCTGCGTGGTGTTCAGATGATCCGGACCATCCTTGCCGGCATCCTGCTCTGCCTTGCCGCCAGCGCGGCCAACGCAAGCTCGACCGCGACGCCGCTGCGCCTGCTGCTGGGTACCGCGCCACCGTGGATCTATTACGACCAGGCCTGCAAGCCAGCCGGCATCGTGGTCGACCTCTTCGACGCCATCGCCCGGCGCAGTCTGGTTCCGATGCAGTTCGTCTATGTGCCTTTCGAGGAAGAGCGCGCTGCCCTGCTCGACGGCCGCCTGGACGGCGATATCAACGAACTGGATGCGTGGTTCGACGAGAACCTGATCCGCATCGCACCGGTACTGGCTTTGGAGGAAGTGCTGGTCGGACACGCGGAAGGCACTGGCCACGACGACCCGCCGCGGCGCATCGGCCACGTGGTGACCTACGGCTCACGCAGCCAGACGCTGGCCGACATGTCGGCCACGGTGATCGAGTTCGACTCCTATGAGGATCTGGTCGAGGCCTATCTGGCCGAGCGTCTTGACGCAGTGGCCGGAATCAAGGAAACCCTGCTGTTCCACCTCTATCGACAGGGTGCGCGGCCTTCGATCCTGCGCACGCTCAAACAGCTGCAGACGCTCAACGTGTGGCTGTTCGTTTCGCCCCGTGTGTCGGCTGCCGAGCGCGCCAGACTGGCTGCCGTTCTTGACATGCAGGCGCTGGCCGAAGTGCTGGCCAAGGCTCGCACCATGCACCTCGGCGCGCACCGGCTGCGCGCGCCGCGCGAACCCGGCGAATGCCAGGCTGCGGAGTCGGCGCCCTCTCAGCCAGATTGATCGAGCGGCAGCGAGAGCATGACCTTGGTCCCGCCGGCGGTGGCGGCAGTCCAGCGTATCGCGCCATGCAGTTGCTCGGCGCGCTCGCGCATGCCCTGCACGCCGCGGCCGCCAGGGCCAGGATCGGGGTTTAGCAGGCCAGCGCCATCGTCGCTGAGCTCAAGGGCCAGCAGCCGCGGCAGCTGCTTGACCCGGATCCGCACGGTTCGCGCACCGGCATGTCGCAACACGTTGCTGAGCGCCTCGCGGACGATCCGGTACAGGTGCAGGGATTGCGCCGGGTCCAGCATCTGCGCGGTCAGCGCATCGGGCTGCTGCCAGTCCAGCGCAAGTCCGGCCGAGCCGAGACGCTGCCTTGCCTCTGCCTCGATCCCGCACAACACATCGCTCAGCTCACTGGCTGCACCGCGCGAGCGACTGACCACGTCGCGCAGGTCCTGCAAGGCGGCGCGCGCCTTGTCTGCGTACTCCGGCGAAGGCGCCGCGTAGACCAGCTCGAGCAGCCGCGAGCCAAGATCATCGTGGAGGTCGCGATAGATTCGCTGGCGCTCGATCTCGATGAGTTCCTGCCCCGAGCCGGCATCCTCATCGCCGGAAGACCGGGCCAGCTTCGGCGCTTGCCGCAGCCGTCGCCCCAGCAACAGTCCGGCCAAGAATCCCAGCACAACCAGGACCGGCAGCAACGAGTCGCCCAGGCTCACTCGGCGCCGCCCGTTGCCGCTGCCGGCCGCTGAGCGCGCAGGGCAGCCAGCGCGTCGGCGTCGCCCAGCCCCTGCAGGGCACGCTCCAGTCGCTCATCGGCCTGCACGCTGCGCTGGTGCTCCGCGCCGAACGCGGCAAGAAAGGCCTCGCGCGCCGCAACAAGCTGTTCGCGCGCGGCGCGAAATTCGCCAAGCTGGAGCAAGGACTCCGCATAGTTGCTGCGAAAAATGGCCAGGGTCGGGTCGCCAGCGTCGAGCATCGGTTCGGCCCAGGCCAGCAGAGCTTCGAACTCGCGCTGCGCCTCATCGGGCCGTTCAAGGTCAAGCAGGGTCATTCCCAGATCATTGCGTGGCAGCAGCAGCTGCGGCTCGCCGGGGCCGCCCGCGGCGATCTGCTGTTCAACAGTGCGTTTGAGCAGGGCGTAGGAATCCTCATCGCGGCCAAGCCTGCTGTAGATGAAGGCGATCAGCTGGGTCAGCGACAGAGTCTGCGGCGCGGTGGCGCCTATCGCCTCGCTGCTGTCAGCCAGCAGCTGCTCGAGCAGGGGCAGCGCCTCGTCCTGGCTTCCGGTCTGCACCAGCAGCACGGCGAGGTTGCGCCGGCTGATCAGGGTCGCCGGATGGTTCGCGCCCAGCACTTCTCCGCGCAAGTCGATCAGTTCGCGCATCTGCGCCGCGGCAATATCGAAGCGCTGCAGGCGCGCGTTGACCGTGGCGATCAGGTTCAGCGAGTACAGGGTGTCGGGATGCCGCGCGCCCAGCGTCTCGCGGCGCAGGGCAAGGGTCGGCTCGGCCTCGGCCAGGGCCGGCTCGAGCAGGCCCTGCTCCTGCAGCGTGGCGGCCAGGTTGTGGCGGGCGACCAAGGTGCTTCGATGACGCTCGCCAAGCTGTTCGCTGGCGCGTTCGATCAGGCTGCGCAAGCCGCCAACCGCCTCGTCATAGCGGCCCTGTTTGACCTGGGCGTGAGCCATGGCGATGCGCGCTTCGGCGTCGTCGTCCTCGGCCAGAGGCACGCCTGCCAGCAGCGCCTGCATGCTTTGCTCGGCGTCCTGGTATCGGCCCTGGGCATTGGCCGCATTGGCCAGATAGATCTGTCCCGCGCGCCAGTCCGCCTGCCCGGCTTCGCCGATTTGCAGGGCGCGCTCCTGGGCAGTCTGCAGCAGGGAGATCGCAGCCTCGGTCTGGCCAAGATTGAGCTGGGCGCGGCCCATGACCTGGAGCAGGCGGACCACGACCGGCTCGGGCAAGGCACTGTCCGGCACCTGCCGGGAGGCCTGGGAAAGCACGTCGCCGACCGAGAGTTCGGCGCCCTGAGCGCGCTCCGGGTCGGCCGAAACCAGCATCTCCTCAAGGAATCCGGTAACCGCTTCGGCCTCTGCGCTGCGCTCCTCGGCCAGTCGGCGCGCGCTGGCCTCGCTGAAGGCAAAGCGCAGCGATACCGCTGTCGCAGCGACCAGCACGCCGGCGACCAGCAGCGCGGCGGCGCTGAGCGCCCGGTGCCGGCGCACGAAGCGCGACAGCAGATAGCCGACCGTTGGCGCGCGCGCTTCCACCGGACGATGGTCGAGCACCCGCTCCAGATCGGCAGCGAACTCGGCAGCCGAGGCGTAGCGTCGCGCCGGCTCGCTGGCCAGCGCCTTCATCACCACCAGGTTCAGATCGCCGCGCGCCCGCGGCTGCAGGCTGCCGAGTTCGAGCGGGCTCTCGCGATGGACGATCTCCAGCGCCTCCATCACGCTGCTGGTCGACAGACGCGGATAGGGCAGCCGGTCGGCAACCAGCTCGTAGGCGATCACGCCCAGTGCATACACGTCGCTGCGCGCATCGACCTCGCGGGCGCGTCCGGCCAGCTGCTCGGGGCTCATGTAGGGCACGGTGCCGAGCACCTGCCCCTGCTGGGTCATGCCGATCTCATCATCGCCGAGACGGGCGATGCCGAAGTCCAGCACCTTGGGCGCGCCCTGCTCATCGACCAGGATGTTGCCCGGCTTGAGATCACGATGGATCACCCCGCGACCATGCGCGAAATGCACCGCGCGGCAGATCGAAACCAGCAGCCGCAGCCGGGCGGCAAGATCGAGGCCGGCAGCGCGTGCATGGGTCAGCACATCGCTGCCGCGCACGAACTCCATGGCCAGATAGGGCATCGACAGGCCGCCGAGGTCGGCCTCGCCCGCGGCATACAGGCGGGCGATGTGCGGGTGTTCCAGGGCCGCCAGCAGCTCGGCCTCGCGGCGGAAACGCGCCTGCGCCTGGGCGTCCAGACCGCGCATCAGTTTTAGCGCGACCTCGCGCGGCGGATGGGTCTCGCGGGCGCGATAGACCCGGCCCATGCCGCCTTCGCCGATCTGGGCCTCGATCCGGTATGGACCGATCTGTGCCGGATGCGCGGATGTCGCTTCGGCGGCGGGCTGAGGCTCGCCGTGCTGGTACTTCTCGCTCATCAGACATCTCCCCAAGCTCGGAGTGATGCTGCCACAGGCGCGCGAGATACCCCATGTGGGAATTTCACTACGCAATCGCCCGCCCCCATTGCGGCGGGGGCGGGCGCTGCGTTCCGCGGCTGCTTCTGCGGCAACCATCGCGGAGGGCGAATCGAAGAATCCGGATCAGCGGGTGCTGGCACCGCCCACGGTGGCCGACAGCAGCTCAAGGGTGCCGCGCACATCAGTGGTGGTGCTGCCGACCGGCGTGGTGGTCTGGGTGGTGCCACTGTCCTCGGACTTGAGCAGGCCGAACTGCGGGCTGGTCCAGCGGAACCCGGTGCGTCGAACGCGGATCGTGGTCGAGAAGCCGGCCACCGAGAAGCTTGAGTCGAGATCGGTCTCGGTGGCGAACTTGCAGGCGCTGAAGGTGCCTGCCGCGACCGTGACCGACTCGCGGCCGACCAGGGTCACCTTGTCGCGCAGCTGCTCGGTGGTGTTGATGCCCTGGGCGGTGGAGCGCACCGTCCAGCGCAGCTCGTCGACTTCGCCGACGGTGAAAGCGCGCTGGCGCTCGATGCGAATCGGATCATTGACGCTGCGCGAGAGCAGCGCGCCGTTGCCTGGATCGAAGGCCTCGGCGCCAAAGGACACCAGGGTGCCGTCGCCGTTCTGCACGTAGTTGCGCGCGTAGACGCCATTGCCGGCGCTGGTCTGACCGCTGATCTCCTCGATCAGGGCGTTCTGCCCCTGGAAGCTGCCGCTGCCGACGATCCGCTCGCTGCGCGTTCCTTCGCCTTCCTGACCTGCGTCGAAGCGTACTTCGCGAACGTCACCGACGGAGTGCGGCGGATAACAGTCGTCGCCGCTTCCGCCGCCACCGCCGTTGTTGTTCGAGGGATAGGCCTCGACGCTGCACACGCTGGCCGTGCTGCCGAACTGGAAGCGCTGGATCTGCTTGCTCTGGCTGACCCCGTTGATCGTGTAGTCGAATGTCGCGCGCTCGCCGTCGGCGAAGCGCAGTCGCATGCTGCCGACCACGCTGGCGCCGTCGTTGGCCGGCGCGCCATTGATCTGCAGGAAGGGCGTGCCGTTGTTGGAGCGATACAGCTCGCCGAAGAAGCTGCCGTCGGCCTGGCGGCTGGTCACACCCTGGTAGAAGATCGGTTCGCGATCGGTGTCGTAGGTGTACCAGGTGGTGTAGAGGTCGTTATCGACGTGGGAGACATGCACGCCCCAGCCCGAGGAATCCGGGTTCCACCAGATGTCCGAGTAGTTGGTGGCCGCGGCGCGCGAGGCGCCGCTGGCGCGGCAGACCACGTCCTTGCTGCCGAAGGCGAAACGCTTGAGGCTCTTGCTCTGGGTCTGGCCGCCGACCGTGTACTGGAAGCTCAGCGCGTTGTCGCCACTGAACTGCAGCACGGCGCTGCCGAGCGGCGTGCCGGGATCGGCGGCCTGGCCCTGGATCTGCGCCAGCGGCACGCCCTGGATGCGCTCGAAGTCGCCGCGGTAGCTGCCGTCGGCCTGGCGGGTGGTCGGGGCCAGGAACCACACCGGCTCGCCATCGCTGTCGTGGGTGAACCAGAACGGCACCAGCACGTCGCCCTGGTCGGCGATATACAGACCCCAACCAGCCTCGCTCTCATCCCACCAGACGGTGGACTTGAGCTGTTGGGCGGTGGCCGGCAGGGCCGCAACAACAAGGCCAAAGGCAAGGGCGAGACGACGGCGGACGAAGGACATGCGGGACTCCGGATGGTGGCTGCGAAGGCCAGTATCGGAAGTACGCGCTGCGCCTCACACCCCCTGTTCGGGGGGGTCGAGAAAGCCTTCGCTGCGGAAGGTCAGGACCAGGGTGTCGCGCCAGCCTGCTTCGCCATCCGGCTGCAGGGGCGTGGTTTCGTGGATCACCCGGGTGTCATCCAGCAGCAGGGCAGTCCACGGCTGCTCCATGGTGAAGCGGATGCCCGCCGCGCCCTCGGCCTGGAACACCCGGGTCTCGCCGCCGCGCACGGCCTGCCGATCGACCAGCAGCACGGCGACGAAATCCACGCCGTCGCGGTGCGCGCCTTCCGGCGTCGGCCGGCCGATCCCGTCGGCGGTGGTGATCCGGAACTGATGCATCTCGACGAAGGGCAACGCGCGCCCGGCGGCCGCGGCGAACACGCTGGCCAGGCCGCGCAGCAGCTGGCGCAGCGCCGGGGCCGCAAGAAAGGGATCGGCACACGGCGCGAACCAGCGCTCGAATCCGCCATGCAGGGCGTTGTAGTCGAGCGGCTGCCAGTGCGGGCGACGCGGCGCCTGCTCGATGGCCGGCGGGCGCACGATCAGCGAGGCGTGGCGGCGATGCCGATAGCGACCGCCATCGCGCAGATGCTCATCCAGAGGCAGGTCGGTCCAGAAGCCGGCCAGGGTATCGAGCGCCGGCTCCGGCTCGCCGCACAAACGGCGAGTGGAGTCGGCGCCGAGCAGGGCAAAGCCCTGCTCGCGGATCAGCGCCGCGGGGGCTTCGTCGTCCAGCCTCCAGGCGGGAAAGCGTGCAAGAGTCATCCGCCCATTGTGCGCTGCCAAGGCTGGCGGGAAAAGCCATCGCCACGCACACTACCGGGTTTACAGCCGAGGTCCCGCGCATGCTCGAAGCCATCGAAACCAGCACCCGCCCCGAAGTCAGCCACAGCGTCATCTGGCTGCACGGACTCGGCGCCGACGGTCACGACTTCGCGCCGATCGTGCCCGAGCTGGTGCGTCCGCATTGGCCCGGCATCCGCTTCGTCTTCCCGCATGCCCCGGTGATGCCGGTGACCATCAATGGCGGCATGCGCATGCGCGCCTGGTACGACATCACCGGCATGGACTTCACCCAGCGTCGGGAGGACGAGGCCGGCGTGCGTCAGTCGATCGAAGCAGTCGGCCAGCTGATCGAGCGCGAGGTGGCACGCGGCATCCCGGCGCAGCGGATCATGCTCGCCGGATTCTCCCAGGGCGGCGCGATCGCGCTAGGCGCGGGTCTGCGTCGCGAAGTACCCCTGCTCGGCCTGGTCGCCCTCTCCACCTACCTGCCGCTGGCCGACATCAGCGAGCGCGAGGCGACTGCGGTGGGTCGAGGGATTCCGGTGTTCATGGCCCACGGCCAGCATGACCCGGTGGTGCCGCACGCCGCCGGAAGCCGCTCGGCCGAGCGCTTGCGCGGCCTCGGCGTCGCGCTGGACTGGCACGAGTACCCGATGCAGCATGCGGTGTGCGCCGAGGAGATCCGCGATCTTGGCAACTGGATGGACGCCCGCCTCGGAAGCTGAGCGCGCTCAGCTCTCGTCAAGCCAAGCCACCGCCTCACCGCGGTTGTGGAACACGCCGGCCTGCACGCCACCGGCGTTGACCACGGTGGCGCCAAACGCGTTCAGCGCCATGTCCGCCGCGCACAGGTCGACATGGGCGATGCGCATGCCTGCGGGGAACAGCCGGGCGATCAGCTCGCCCACCTCGTACATGTCATCGGTGCCGACCTGGTTCGGAAAGCTCTCCTCGACCAGCAGTCGCCGCGCATCCAGCCGCCGCACTTCGGCGGCGATGCCCTCCCACATCAGGCGTGAGATCTCCCGGTTGTCGTCCGGGCCCGAGGCCCGGGCCAGCAGGTAGCCCGGGCGGATCTCGAAATCCAGCTTGAAGCCTTCCGGCATGCGGCAACCCTTCCCGCGCTCAGTGCCCGCCACCGCCGTCCAGCGCCTTCAGCTCGGCAATCAGCCGGTTGGCGGCCTCCTGGCCATCGGCATAGAGCATCCGGGTGTTGTCGGCGTAGAACAGGGCGTTCTCGATGCCGGCAAAACCGGTGCCCTTGCCGCGCTTGATCACGATGACGTTCTTGGCGTCGATCACGTCGAGGATCGGCATGCCATAGATCGGACTGGTCTTGTCGGTCTTGGCCACCGGGTTCACCACGTCGTTGGCACCGATCACGATGGCCACGTCGCAGGTCTTGAACTCGGGGTTGATGTCGTCCATGTCGGCGATCAGGTCATAGGGAACGCCTGCCTCGGCGAGCAGCACATTCATGTGCCCGGGCATGCGTCCGGCGACCGGGTGGATGGCGAACTTGACCTCCTTGTCGCGGGCGATCATCTGCTTGCACAGCTCCCACATCTTGTGCTGCGCCTGGGCCACGGCCATGCCGTAGCCGGGCACCACGATGACCCGGTCGGCCAGGTACAGCAGGGAGGCCGCGTCGGGCGCCTCGATCGGCTTCATCGAGCCGGAAATCTCCTCGGCGCTGGCACCGCCGCCACCGAAGTTGGAGAACAGCACGCCGCTGATCGGCCGGTTCATCGCCTTGGCCATCAGCTGGGTCAGCAGCATGCCGGCCGCGCCGACCACGGTGCCGGCGATGATCAGCGACTGGTTCTGCAGCACGTAACCTTCGAAGGCCACGGCAAGCCCGGTGAAGGCGTTGTACAGCGAGATCACCACCGGCATGTCGGCGCCGCCGATCGGCAGGGTCATCAGCACGCCCAGGATCAAGGCGACGACGAAGAACACGATGATCAGCGGCACGTCGAGCTGGTAGACCAGATACCCCCCGAGCGCCAGCAGGGCGACGAAGACCAGCAGATTGAACACCTGCTGCCCGGGGAAGGTGACCCGCTTGTCGAGGCGTCCGTCGAGCTTGGCCCAGGCGATCACCGAGCCGGAGAACGACACCGCGCCGATCAGCGAGCCTAGGATGCCGAGCACCGACTTGGTGGTGTCAAGACAGGTATGCGCGGCGATGGCCTCTGGCGTGCAGGGGCCGCTGTAGGTGGCGGCGTTGACCATCATTGCCGCGCCGATCGCCGCCGCGGAACCGCCGCCCATGCCGTTGAAGATGGCGACCATCTGCGGCATGTCGGTGATCGGCACCTTCTTGCCCCAGATCCAGAACACGTAGCTGAGCGCGATGGCGACCACCATCAGCACCAGGTTGATCGGGTCGATGCCGTGCGCGCCCCAGGTCGCCGGGGCAAAGAAGGTGACCACGGTGGCGATGACCATGCCAACGCCCGCCCAGCGGATGCCCTGCTTGGCCGAGACCGGCGAGCCCATCTTCATCAGGCCGAGGATGAACAGCACGGCGGCGACGAAATAGCTCGCCTTGGCAAGAAAGTCGAGGAACATGTCGAGCGTCATCTCACTTGCCTCCCTTCTTGCTCGACTTGAACATCTCGAGCATGCGCTCGGTGACCACGTAGCCACCTACCGCGTTGCCGGCGCCGAGCAGGACGGCGATGAAGCCGATGGCGCGTTCAAGATTGGTGTCGGCATGCGCCAGGGCGACCATGCCGCCGACCACGACGATGCCGTGGACGAAGTTGGAGCCCGACATCAGCGGCGTGTGCAGGATCACCGGGACCCGGGAAATGATCACGTGGCCGGTGATCGCGGCCAGCATGAAGATGTACAGCGCGACGAATCCGTCCATGATCAGCCCCCCTCAACACGTTGCTTGGTGGCGGCGTGCTTGATCTCGCCGCCATGGGTCAGACAGGTGCCGACGACCAGGTCGTCCTCCCAGTCAAGGTGCAGGGCGCCGTCCTTGATCATCAGCGAGAGGAAATTGAAAAGGTTCTTTGCATACATGTCCGAGGCATGGATGGCGCCCATGCTCGGCAGGTTGAGCGGGCCGACAATGCTCACCCCGCCCGACTCGACGGTTTCGCCGGGACGGGTCAGTTCACAGTTGCCGCCGGTTTCCGCAGCGAGATCGACGATCACGCTGCCGGCCTTCATCCCGGCGACCATGGCCGCGCTGATGATCTTCGGCGCCGGGCGGCCGGGAACGGCCGCGGTGGTCACGATGACATCGACGTTCTTCAGGTGCTCACCGAGACGGCGCTGCTGCTCGGCGCGCTCCTCGGCGGTCAGCTCGCGCGCATAACCCCCACTTCCGGCGGCAGATACGCCAAGGTCGAGGAACTTGGCACCGAGTGACTCGATCTGCTCCTTGACCTCGGGACGCACGTCGAAACCCTCGACCTGCGCACCCAGCCGGCGCGCGGTGGCGATCGCCTGCAGGCCGGCCACGCCCGCCCCCACCACCAGCACCTTGGACGGACGGATGGTGCCGGCCGCGGTGGTCAGCATCGGAAAGAACTTGCCGGAGACCTGGGCGGCGATCAGCACCGCCTTGTAGCCGGCCATGCCGGCCTGCGAACTGAGCACGTCCATGGCCTGGGCGCGCGTGGTGCGCGGCAGAAGCTCCATGGCGAAGGCGGTGATCTTGCGCTCGCGCAGGGTCTTGATCCGCTCATCGTCGGCGTGCGGCGAGAGATAGCCGATCAGCACGCTGCCCTCACGCAGGGCGGCGATCTCCTCGGCCGTGGGCGGCTGCACCTTGAGCAGCACGTCGGCGCGAGCGACGACGGCAGCGGCGTCGGCCACCACCTCGACCTCCTGGAACAGCGCGTCAGGCACGTGAGTGCGTTCGCCGATGCCCTGCTCGATCAGCAGGTCGGCACCCAAGGCCTTGAGTTTCTTTGCCACTTCCGGCGTCAGCGCAAGGCGACGCTCGTGCGGCGCGTTCTCGCGCACCGCCGCGATGGTGATCGGCATACAACCCCCGTTGTGAATCTCCCGGGGACCGATGCTATATCAAGGCGTGAAGCTTGTGTTGGGTCAGCGTCGGATGTCTTTCCAAGGCGCCGACCAGGCGACCTACACCGCCTGTTTGGCTTCCGGCACCGCTTCGCGCAGCCGGCCGAGGACCTGGCTCATCGCATACTCGAAGGCTGAGTCGCCGATGCGCAGATGCAGCCGTCCCTGCTTGATCATGATCGCCAGCTCCTGCGGCGAGGCTGCACAGTGGCGCATGCCGCGGCGGGTGACGAACAGCAGGCGCGAAGAAATCGGGCTGATCCAGCTCAGCTTGGCCGGAATCGACTCCTCGCTCTCGCTGACAAACTCGACCCACGCCCCGAGCCCCAGCGCCTTGATCCGCTCGACGTCTTCCTCGTCGAACGCGGGCACCTCAGGCTCGGCAGCCGGATCATCGGCCGCCGGGACCTGCATCGCCGCAGCGACCGCCTCGTCGCCGGCCGCACGCGGAGCCGGCGCCACTTCGGCGCTGCTGTTGTCGAGCGGCGCCAGATTCTGCATGGCAGGAGGCAGCGGGTGGCTGCTGGCGGCCTCATGGCGACCAAGGCGCACCGCGAGCAGGACCCATTCGACCGCGTCCAGCACCTCGTTGGCGCCCGGGCCAGTCACGCCGGAACTGGCCAGCACCGGGGTCAGCTCCTCGCGCAGGGTGTCCGGGACTTCCTTGCCGATCTCGCAGGCCAGCAAGGCAAGCCATAGCCGCTCGCCGGCCTGCCGGGCCTGCAGATAGCGCTGCGCCTCGGCGCCTTCGCGCAGGAAGACCACGGCCAGGTGATGGGTCCAGTAGCGGCCAAGAAACATCTCCACCACCGGCGGCGCGGAACGTGCGCCCATCAGGGTGGCCAGCTCCATCTGCGCCATGGCTCGCGCCTCATCGAG
Source organism: uncultured Lysobacter sp. (assembly GCA_964350895.1). Taxonomy (GTDB): domain Bacteria; phylum Pseudomonadota; class Gammaproteobacteria; order Xanthomonadales; family Xanthomonadaceae; genus Pseudomarimonas. The sequence continues at coordinate 28,253 of CAYGMG010000013.1, read as the reverse complement.
ACGCTCGCGGCCCTTTTGTGCTTCGGCGGCGCGCTTCTCGGCCAGCTCGACGCGCTTGCGGTGCTGGTCGAGGAAGTCGCGGAAGTCGGACTCGACCTCGGAGAAGATTGCAATGTCTTCGTTGAAATCGGCAGCCAGCTTGTCGACCACGCCGCCGACCCGGGTCAGCAGATCGCGCTCGGCAGCGGACTCGCCGCGGTTGCCGTCGCAGGCTTCGGCCAGCGAGTTGAGCAGCTGCCGCGCCGGATGCGTCTTCAGCGCGAACAGGTGCTGGTCGAGCATGGCGGCGCGGGCGTAGGGCACGGTCAGGCGCACGAACTGCTGGCGCACCGGCCGATCGTAGCTGCGCTGGCTGAGCAGCACGTCGAACAGCAGGCCAACCAGGAACAGCGCCTGCTCGTCCTGTTCGACCAAGCCCGCGCCCGGCTCGGCGAGCTGCATGTGCTCGGCCTGCTTGAGCAGCTCCTTCTTGAGCAGCGAGCTGAGCGAGACATGCGGATCATCGACCGCCTGCAGCAGGGATTCCGGCAGATTGTTCTGCAGCGACTGCAGGGCCGACAGCGCGTGGCTTTCGCGCAGGGTGACCCGCGGTGCCTGGGCGGCCTGTGCTTCGCCGCTGGTCTTTCCACTGGCGCTGGCCGAGGCCATGCGCTGCGCTTCGAGCACCGCCTGGCACAGGTCGCGGACCGAGGCGAAGATCGAGTCGATGGTTTCCGGCGGATGCTCGGAGCCGCCGCTGCTGATGCCCGGGCTGAGCTGGCGTCCGCTGGCGCGCGCGCTGCTCGAGCCGTAGGCCGAGCTTTCGCCATCGCGGCGATCACTGACGGTTTCGCGGACGATGCCGTCCTCGCGCTTGGCGCGGCTGCGCGCCGGAGTGACCGCCGGCAGGATGCCGGCCTGGTGCAGTCGCTGATTGCACTCCTGGAGCAGGCTGCCAAGCGCGTCGACCAGCTCGCGCTCGAACAGCTTGTACAGAACCAGACGCGCCTTGATGGTCAGCTCCAGCCCCTGCAGGCCGTTGCGGAACGCGGCGCAGATCGTGGTCGGACCGGGCGGCAGCGCTTCACGCTCCAGCGCCGGCAGGCCGACGGTGACCGCCATGCGCTGCTCCAGCTGGCGCAGCGCTTCGGCATGCCGGCGGTCGACCAGCCCAGCCACCTGTTCGGCAGCCAGCTGCTCCTCAAGGGCGTCGGCCGAGACCAGGCTCAGGCCCTGCTCGCCCGCCTCGGCAGTATGCAAATTGATCTTGACCGGCCGCCGTCGCTCCAGGCCGACGAAGGAGTCGGTGAGGGTCTCGCGGTAGCGCTGCTCGACCTCGCCACGACGCCGGCGAAGCTCGCGCATGGCATCGAAGAAGTCCTGCTGTTCGCTGCTGATCTTGGTCCGCTGGACGAAGTCGAATAGCGCGTCGTCCGACTTGTCGAGCACCTCGGCCAGCATGCCGCCCAGCTTGCGCAGGGCGATCCCGCGCACCTCGGCAAAAGCCTGCGGATGCACCGGTCCCTGTCCGCGGGCGGACATGTCGATGACGTTGCTGTTGCTGGCGGGTACTTCCATGATGCGCGGAGGCCCTTGGCGGAATCGCGGCGGATGTGGCCGAGTATAGTGACGCAAAAGGGCCGGTAATCGTGATGGCACTCGCGGATCACGGCCCCACGACGTGAACTGCGTCACACAAACCCAGTGCAGGATGAGGAGGCTTCAGGGTGAATTCCGACTTGGAACCGTTACGCCAGCGATTGGCGTCCCGACGCTCCACCCCGGCGCGCCAGCTTGGCGGCGCCGCACCCGAGAAGGCAACCATCGAGCGCATGATAGCGCTTGCGCTGCGCGTTCCCGACCACGGCAAGCTGCAGCCCTGGCGTGTCCTGGTTCTCCACGGCGAGCCGCGGCAGGCGTTTTCGACCTGGCTGATGGCGCGCCGGGCGGCACAGCAGCCATCGGTCAGCCAGGCACTGATCGACAAAGACCGGCAGAAACTGACCGCAGCCCCCCTGGTGCTGGTCGTGGTAAGCCGGATCACCGACACCGCGCGCATTCCGGAGATAGAACAGCTGCTCTCGGGCGGCTGCGTGTGTTTCTCCCTGCTGCTCGCCGCCGAATGCGAAGGACTGGGCGCGCAGTGGCTGACCGGCTGGGCGGCCTATGATCGAGGCGTTGCCGACAAGCTGGGCCTGGACGAGCACGAGCGCATCCTCGGCTTCATCCACGTCGGAGAGCGCCAGGAGGATGCGCCTGATCGGCTGCGCCCCGCACTCGCCGATCATGTGCAGGAATGGCGCCCGTGAGCCAGCCCCAGGTTCTGCTGGTGGACGCCAGCGTTTACGTGTTCCGCGCTTGGCACTCCATGCCCGACGAGTTCCTCGACGTCGACCAGCAGCCGGTGAATGCCGTGCACGGGTTTCTGCGCTTCCTGCTCGACCTGCTCCAGCGCACCCGTCCAGAGCATGCCCTGGTGGCCTTCGATGAGGCACTTGAGAGCTCGTTCCGGAATGACTTCTTCCCCGCTTACAAGGCCAATCGCGAACCGGCGCCGGAAGAACTCAAGCGACAGTTCGGCTACTGTCGCAAACTGACCGCAGCGCTCGGCCTGCGCGAGATGGCCGATCCGCGCTTTGAAGCCGATGACCTGATCGGCAGCGCGCTCGAACGGCTGCGCGCCCAGGGCTTTCGCGGACTGCTGGTGTCGGCCGACAAGGATCTCTCGCAGCTGCTGCGCGAAGGGGACGAACAATGGGATTTCGCCCGAGACACCCGCTGGGGCGCAGCCGACGTGCACACGCGCTACGGCGCCCGCCCTGAGCGCATCGCCGACTTCCTCGGCCTGACCGGCGATGCCATCGACAACATTCCCGGCGTACCCGGCATCGGCGCCAAGACCGCCTCGGCCCTGCTCGACCATTTCGACTCGCTGGATGCCCTGCTCGAACGCATCGACGAGCTGCCCTTCCTGCGCCTGCGCGGCGCCAAGTCCCACGCTACTCGACTGCGCGAACACCGCGAGCTGGCCCTGCTCTCACGGCGCCTGGCCACGATCGCGCTCGACGCCCGGGTTCCGGAATTGGCCAGCGACTACCGGCTGGCCGCCCCAGATCAGGAAGCGCTGTCCGCCCTGCTCGACCAGCTGCGCGTCGGCCCGATCACCCGGCGGCGAATTGCCGAGCTCGGCAGCTCTGGATGAGCCAGCCTCATCCGGCCCCTGGTAGTTGGCGCACAGCGCAGAGCCTCGCCTGCCACCGAGCCCGACCGGCGACTGGCTGGATGTGTCCAGGCAAAGAACACGATTGTGCCAATCTGAACCTCCAGCTTCACCCTCACCTCTGACCAAGCGCGGAAGGTCGACCGCCCAGTGCCAGCGCAAGATTGCCCAGCTGCTCGCGACACACAGTGGGGGTGTCGCAACGGCGGCTTCGGGCGCAGATTTGCCGTTCGCGGACCGGGTCGACGAGCTGTTGTGGGAGCGGATCGTATCCGCGACCGCGGAGCTTCGATCTCACCGCAGTCAGTGGCAAGTCTGTCGCGCTGCGGTCGCGGATACGATCCGCTCCCACAACAGCCCGTCGGCGTGCCCTGCGAACGTCCGGTTTGCGCCCAAACTTAGCAATCGGTAACGCTCACTCCTGGCCGGAATCGGTCCTTCCAGGCTCCACTGTTCCGTGCTTGCGAGCCGCGCTGATGCTCCGCGGGTGACCAGGGCAGCCGGAATCGCTGTCCAGCTCGGGCCGGAACAGCTGACCACGACAAACCGCAGCAGGTGTCCACCTTCAACCGTGATCCGCAGCGAGCGTGGCCAGTTGCATTAGCCGGGCCGGTCGGCCGAGCTGGCCTGTCGGCCGGCGATGCGAACCGGCCGCGCTCCTATTGGGCGCCCGATGCCGGAGCGGACTCGGCGCCGAAGTTGATGTCGACCTGGTAGATCCGGGTCGGCTCCAGCTTGTTCTTGTCGCGCAACAGGCCAAAGCGGTCGTAGTTGGCGCGCTGGCTGTTGGCGATGATGAGCAGCTTGTCGTCAACCAGGGTCGCTGCGGTCGGCAAGGACAAAACGTCTTTGTTCGCCTCCAGCGGCTGCACCGCCTCGACCACACGACCTGTGGGATCAAGGCGCAGCTTCATGATCCGCTTGGGCAACATGCCGCTCTGCACCAGCAGCAGTCCGCCGTCGTGGGCGACGATGTCGTCGACGCCGCCAAGCGCCAGGCTCTTCGGCACCGCGACTTCGAACGGCTGCCAGCCGTCGGTAAACATGCCGAAGATGCCGCGCTCGTAGTCGGAGAAGTACAGGATGCGTCCGTCGCCGGAGACGCTCAGACCGCGGATGCTGCTCAGCACCGGGTTGTGCGCCAGCCGCGTCAGCTTGTCCTCGCGGACCATGTAGATGGCATTGTTGACGCCGTCAGCGGCATACAAGGTACCGTCCGGCGCCAGGGCGACCGAGGACATGAAGAACTGCTGGCCGGAAACCTGGGGCGACAGGAAGCTCTTGATGAAACGGCCGGTTTTGAGGTCGAACTTGAAGATTCCGGCAGCGCCGAGGTCGGTTTCCGCGCTGTAACCGCTGAAGTGCGGCACCGCCGTGGACGCCACCCAGAGTACGCCGCGCTTGGCGTCGACGACGAGGTCGAACACGCCCCACATGCCGTTCTCTTCATCTGCCTCGATCAGCGGCTTGAGCGCGCCGTCGCCGCTCACCTGGTACACGCTGCCGGTGCGCGCGCTGCCAACCAGCAGCGCCTTGCGCGAGCTGTCCCAGGCCAGCGACTCGATCAGCAGGTCCTCGTGCGGCAGGGTGTGCTTCAGCTCACCCTCTCCGAACGGCTCGCTGTTGGCCTGGAATCCCTTGAGGATGTGCGTCCACACCTCGGTATCGCTGACCATCACGAAGCGCTTGTCGTCCTTCGGATCAAACGCGTAGCCCTGGGCCTGGAGCTGCAGCAGGGCGTCGTAGGACAGCGTCTTGTAGTCATGCGTCGCCAGCTCGGCAGCCAGCTCCAGACGATATGCGCCTACGTGCGGGCGGAGCTCGGCCAAGCGCCCCCATACGCGCGCTGAGTCGAGGTGATCGCCGCGCGCGGAAAGTGCACGGGCAAGGCGCAGGAGCTGATCGGTGTCGTTGACCGATTCCAGGCGCTTGTCGAGATCCGAAGGCGGGAGGCTGCGTGCCCCGGCGTGCTCGGAAATCACCTTGGACAGCGCCTGGGCATGCAGTGACCCGGCGGAGAAGAAGCTCAGCAGAAGCAAAAGAAGGACGCGCATCGGCCTGTGGATCTGGGAATCAGCCGACTCTGACCGGTCTGCCGGGCAAAGGTTCCCGCCTTCACGAGGATTCCAACCGCGGCGAGCGACTACACTGTCGATCCTTGTTCGCGGCATCCAGCATCCATGGACGACACCCTGCTCCACGAAGGACGTTTCCTGCGCCTGAAGCGGCGCGGCCGCTGGGAGTACGCCGAGCGTACCAATGCCAGCTCGGCGGTGATCGTGGTCGCCATCACTCCCGAGGACCGGGTGCTGTTCGTCGAGCAGTACCGCCTGCCGATCGAGGCGCGGAGCATCGAAATGCCGGCTGGTCTGGTGGGTGATCTTGGCGAGGCGGAGAGCGTCGAAGAGGCGGCACGGCGCGAGCTGGTTGAGGAAACCGGCTGGGAGGCCGCGCGCATCGACTACCTGATGGCCGGACCGAGCTCGTCCGGGATGAGCAACGAGATGATCGCCTTCGTGCGCGCCTCGGGGCTGCGTCGGGTCGGCAGCGGCGGCGGCGACGAGAGCGAGCAGATAACCGTCCATGAGGTGCCACGCAGCGAGGTCGCCGCCTGGCTCCATGCCAAGCGTCTGGAAGGCTTCTCGATCGATCCCAAGCTTTACGCCGGGCTGTACTTCATCGACCACGACCCGGATGGTCAACTCGCCGTGCGCTGAGCAGGCAGCACGATCGCCGCGCTGGCGCTGTCCCGATTCAGTCTCCCTAGACCAACCCGAACAGCAGGGCCAGCAGCAGCAAGGGCATCAGCAGGCTGAGCAAGAGGCTAAGGCCCATGCCGGCCATGCGCCCGAACGAGGGACCGCTGCGTCCGGCAAGCCCGAGCGCGTGCAGCAGTCGGGACAGGAGGATCGCTGCACCCAGCACATGCAACAGGACGCCGGACAGCGCCGCCAGCTCAAGCGCCAGCAGGAGCAGCAGCTGGATCGGGATGGTCTCGGTGGCATTGCCGTGGGCGCGAATCGCGCGCAGCAGGACCTTATCGCCGCCATCGCCCAAGCCGACTCCGGCGCGCCGCCGGTGGCGGATCACGTTGAGCGCGAGCAGCAGCAGGAGCAGACCACACAAGGCGGCGTACAGCGCAGTGATCGACCCAGAAAAGTTAGCCATCAGACCAGCCCCTCCTGCCACGGCCCGGTAATCGCCACGGTGAACCCAGGCGAATACAGGTTGGCTATCAGCCAGCGACCGTCCGCAGAGAAGCAGGCCCCCGCCCACTCGGCACGACGGAAGTCGCCGCTGAATCCGGCCAAGCCATCCAGCACGATATTGTTGCCGGCAAACTGGAACAGCCCGCCCTCGGCGGTGAGCCCGTAGAGGTGCTGCTGCACTTCGGGGCTGTCCTGGCAGATCAGCAGACCGCCCCGCGGACTCACGCAGACATTGTCCGGATAGTGGAGCATGGCATCCGGTGAGGATTCGAAGACCAGGCGCAGCGTCTGGCTGTGCGGATCGAAGCAGAACACCTGGCCAGCGCCCGCCGCCCCACCATTGGTGGCGGTGAAGTAGATCCCGTCGGCAGCGTCAATGCAGCCCTCCAGCCGGGCGAAGCGGGTGCCACCGAGGGCCAGGCCCTGCTCGTGGACACCGGCGATGCTGCGCCGCTCGGCATCGTATCCGCGCTCGGGATGCTCGATATCCACCCACTCGACGTCCAGCTGCTCGCCCACGGCCATTTCATGTCGCAGGTCTGCACGGCCACGCGCCTTGAGCATTGACAGGGTGCCGCCGGCGCCGAGATTGCCGGGCACCCGGGGCAGGAAGCGGTAGAAGCCGGCGCTCGGCTCGAGATCCTCGGTCAGGTAGACGTGCCCACTTGCTGCATGGACCACGGCGGCCTCGTGGCGGAACTGGCCCATAGCGGCAATCGGCTCGGCTCGGGACAGCCCTTCGGCGGGCACTTCGAAGACGAATCCGTGGTCGCGGGTCAGCGCCACGCCGGTGGAAGGATGGACCACCCCGGCATTGGCGACGAACTCCTCGCAGCTTAGCCAGCTGTTCCACGGAGTGATGCCGCCCGCGCAGTTCTGCATGGTCCCCGACAGCGATGCGTGCGCCTCGATCAGCTGGCCCTGCGCCAGGTCATAGCGCAAGGTGGTGGTGCCACCGCTGCAGGGTGGATCGTAGTGGCAGGCTTTCGGTCCGAATGCGCCACTCAGCGCGGTCTGCTCGTGGTTGCGGACCAGGGTGATCAGATCACCCTGGCTGGCCACCACGCCCATGCCGTCATGCCGGGAAGGGCATGGCTTGCCGTCCGCCAGCGCTTCGCCGGTCCAGCCAAAGCTGCGATAGCTGAAGCCTTCGGGCAGAGTGAGCAAGGCAAGCCCGGTGCTTTCGTCGCGCACCGGACGCAAGGGTCCGTATCCGGCTATCGGCCGCGCCGCCATCGAGCTGGCAAACAGCCGGCTCAGTGGCGACAGGCCGAAACCTGCGCCACTGGCAAGCAAGGACTGGCGCAGGAAGGCGCGCCGCGAGGCAGGGTTCGAGCGGGTCATCGGGCTCAGGCAGGTGGAGGCGGCGGAGGCGGTGGCGGAGCGGCGCGTGGAGTGTCGACCTGACGCCGCCGAAGCAGCAGCCAGGCAAGCCCGAGCGCGATGCCGATAAGCAAGACTCCGAGCAGCCAAGGACGGTTGAACAACCAGCCTGAGGCGATCGCCACGAAGCTGATCAGCGCCGCCAGCACACCGCCGATCAAGGTGCTGATCCAGCGGGTCAGGCGGCCAAAGGCCGGCACCACGTCGGCGAACACCGCCAGCGGCGCCAGCACCAGGCTGAAACCGATCCACATGAGCACGAAACCCGCCAGTCGGAGCAGCCAGCCGACGCCGGCGTTGCGCGACTCGGCGGCGTCGAACAGGGTCGGCGCTGCGACCTCGCCGCGCTCCAGCAGCAGTAGCTCGCCCTGCTCGCGCAGGTCCGGCTGCAGTTCGCCGCCGGCCAGTCGCGCGACGATGCTCAGCGGGCCTTCCGGCAGCCGGGCAAAGCTGATCCTCAGGTCGCCGACAACCGGCTCGGCTGCGGCGCTGGTCAGCAGGCCGTCGTCCACGCGCAGGGTAGCTGCAAGGTTGACCGGCAGGCGCTCGGGCTGCGCGGCCATCGGCCGCCAGCCATCGATCTCGTTGACCACCGATGGCGCCAGCGGCAGCCCGCCAAGACGCACCATCTCGGCGCGCCACTCGGCGCCGGAGAACGGCATGGACGCGGGATTCTCGTGGCCGGCAGGCTCGGCGAACTCGCTGCTGTCGATCAGATCATCATCCCAGCGCTTCTCGTAGCTGTAGATGGTCCGCGCGGTCTTGCTGCCGCCAACCGAGGTTTCCTCGCGCTTTTCCTTGCGCTCGCGCCACTGGAACATTTCCACCTTGCGCCGCAGGCCGAGGCCTTCGGCGATCTGGTTGAAGTCCGGATCGAGCAGGCTGCCCTCGGCCTGCAGCGCATCGCTGATGTGCACCAGGCGACCGCTGTAGTCCGCTGCGGACGATGCGCTGATCGAGACCACTTCGGCGCGCCCGGCCTCGAGCATCTGCTGCTGGCGCAGGGTTCGCCCCTCGTTCCAGAACTGCAGCACGCCGGCCACGCCAACCAGAACAATGCCGACCAGGATGCCGGCAACCGCCGAGCGCAGCCTGGAGAACCAGCCCTGGCGGGTGACCCGTTCGACCGCCATCTCAGCCGCCGGCGCCGTCGAGGCGAATGCCCAGGGTGTCGATGCGGTACTCGCGCAGCGCGCCCGGCTCGCTGCGTCCGGCGTCTTCGGCCAGATGCTTTGCCATCGACTCGGATACCTCGACTTCCTGCAGCACGCCCCAGACCACCGCCGGTCCGCGGTAGTCCTTGGGCACCGAGAATGCGTGGTCATGCATCATCAGACGAACCGCGCGCCCCTCGTCTTCGAGCATCGCCCAGCAGCCCTTCTTCTGGCACACCTCGACCACCCGACCACTGAACAGGATGTTTCCGCTGGGCACCTGGTCGAGTGCAGCCGACAGCGGCAGCGGCTTGCCGAGCGGCACCGGCTCACCGTAGTTCCCGGCAAGACAGGTAGCGGCCAGCAGGAAACAACACAGGCCAAGTGCGAATTGATTGAGCTTCATTGGTCGACCCTCTTCGATGGACATCAGAAAAGACAGGCCTTGCTTGCGCATGGCCCGACGTTCCCCTTGCAGTTTCTCATCCCCCGAGCCCGAACTCAGGGCGCGCCGGAAACCGGCGTGCACAGCTCGACCAGGGTGCCGTCCGGGCAGCGCAGGAAGGACACCACCTGCCCCCAGGGCTTGCCCTGCGGCGCTGCCAGTTCCAGCGCGCCGGCCGCCAGGGCGCGGTGATGCGCTGCGTCGACATCCTCGGCAACCAGGGCGATCTCGACGCCCAGGGGCCGAACCGAGTCGTGCGCGGCAACGTGGCCGCCGGGGAAGTTTGCATCCCCCAGCGCATGCGCGGCGAAGGCCAGCGTGGTGGCGCCGGTGTCCAGCTCGCCATAGTCCCCGGACTCGTGCAGGAAACGACGCGGAATTCCGAAGGCGCGGGAAAAGAACTCCAGCGAGGCGGCCACGTCAGGCACGTAGACAATCGTGTAGCCGAACTTCATCGGAAATTCCCGGCCATGATCAGAGCACGGACTTGCGCCACGGCGCGCCTCACGCCGCGAGCGTCCTTGCCGACAAGGCAGCGACCTCATGATCGGTGGCAAAGCGGCGGCCGTCCGGGCGCACCACCCTTGCCAGCGCGCATTCCGGATCATGGGTAAAGAACAGCCGCACGTCGCGTGCCAGCGCGTCTTCCAGAATGCTGCGCTTCTCGTCGATCAGCTGCTCGGGAAAACGGTCATAGCCCATGGTTACCGGCAGGTGCACCCAGGGGCGCCCGGGAATGAGGTCGGCGCAGAACAGCAGACCGCCGTGCCCACCCTCACCGACGATCTCGGCCAGCATCAGGCCCGGAGTGTGGCCTTCGCTGTAGTGGAAACGCACGGTCTCGCCCAGCGCGTCGCAGTGCTCCCCGTCGACCAGTTCCAGTCGGCCGCTGGCTTCCAGCAGGGGGACCAGTTCGGGGATGAAGCTGGCGCGGTCCCGCGGATGTGGATCCCGTGCCCGCTCGAAGGCGGCCTGGCTGACGATGAAACGTGCCTTCGGAAACAGCAGCTCGGCCGGCTGGCCCTCGCGATATGCGGCGAGCAGGCCGCCGGCATGGTCGAAATGCAAGTGCGAGAGCACCACCGCGTCGATCTGGGTGTGATCGAAGCCTGCTTCCGCGAGCCCGTCGAGCAATACGTGGTGTGACTCGACGACGCCAAAACGCTCGCGCAGCTTGGGCGGAAAAAAGGCGCCGATGCCGGTCTCGAAGAGTACCGTTTTCTCGTTCAACGGGCTTGCCAGAAGCGCCCGGCAAGCCAGCGGAACGCGGTGTTCAGAGTCGGGCGGCAGCCACTGCTCCCACATGGCGCGCGGGACGTTGCCGAACATTGCGCCTCCATCCAGCTTCTGGGAGTTGCCCAGTATCGACCACAGTTTCATTGCCCTGTTCCTCGTTCCGCACCTTCAAGGCCTGCGCGATCGGCATCGATCCTAGCGATAGATGCTGCCGCCATCCTCGTTGATCCCGGTGGCTGCCTTGCCGACGTCGCCCCAGCGCGGATCGCTGCCGGCGTCGACCTCACCGTTCTGGCGGTTCCAGCGCGCGACCTGCATGTTGCCCCAGCTGCTGCGGCCCGATTCCAAAGTGAAGCCGCGCTCGTTCATTGCAGCGATGGTGCTTGGGTCAAGCGCCCCTTCCTCGTAGGACAGGACATCCGGCAGGTACTGATGGTGCACGCGCGGCGTCGCTGCCGCCTGCTGTGCGTTCTGTCCGTCCATCAGCGACAGCAGACCGATCAGCACCATGCTGATGATCCGGCTGCCGCCCGGCGTGCCGAGCACGGCCACATGCTCCGGCCCGAGCAGGAAGCTCGGGGTCATCGAGGACAGCGGGCGCTTGCCCGGTGCGATGGCGTTGGCGTCATCGCCGACCAGTCCAAACGCGTTGGGCACGCCGGCCTTGACCGAGAAATCGTCCATCTCGTTGTTAAGCAGGAACCCGGTTCCCGGCACCACCACGGCATTGCCGTAGGGCAGATTGACGGTCTGCGTGACTGCGGCCAGATTGCCTTCGCGGTCGATGATCGAGAAATGCGTGGTGTCGGCGCCCGAAGGCGACTCGCCGACGCCGGGCAACATGGCGCTCGGCGTTGCCCGCTGCGGGTGGATCGAGGCGCGCAGGCCGGCTGCGTAGTGTGGCGACATCAGCATGTCCACCGGCACCGAGACGAAATCAGGATCACCCAGATAGATCGCCCGGTCGCGGTAGGCGCGGCGCATGGCCTCGGTCAGCCAGTGCAGCTTCTGCGCCGGCTCGGCCTGGTTGTACGGAAGCCCTTCAAGGATCTGCAGGGTCTGGGCGAGCGCAATCCCTCCGCTCGAGGGCGGCGGCGCGGTGATGATCCGGAAGCCGCGATAGTTCAGCTGCAGTGGTTGGCGCTCGACCACCTGGTACTGGGCGAGGTCTTCGGCCTGCCAGATGCCGCCCAGTTCGCGCACGCCCTTGATCAAGGTGTCAGCCAGTTCACCGGCATAGAAGCCGTCATGGCCTTCGCTGGCCAGGCGCTCCAGCGTGCGCGCGTAGTCCGGGTTGCGCATCCGGGTGCCTTCGGCAGGCGGCGGACCGTCAACCAGGAGCAGCGCCGATGCGCCGGGATCAAAGGACAGGGCAATCCGCCGCCAGCCCATCATCGAGGCATTCTTGCGGCCGAACACCCAGCCTTCGCGGGCCAGGCGGATCGCCGGGGCCAGCGACTCGGCCAGCGGCAGCCTTCCGTACTTCGCGGCCAGGTGCACGATGCCGGCGGGCAGTCCCGGGATGCCGGCAGCCAGCGCCCCATCGACGGCCTTGCTGCGGTCGGCGTTGCCGTCGGCATCGAGGTACATGTCGCGGCTGGCGGCGAGCGGGGCGCGCTCGCGGGCATCGATGAACACCTGGCGCTGTTCGCCTGCCAGGTGCAGCAGGAAGAATCCGCCGCCGCCAAGACCAGAGCTTTCCGGCTCGACCAGGCCCAGCGTGGCGCTGACCGCGACCGCAGCATCAAAGGCGTTGCCGCCCTTGGCGAGCACTTCAAGTCCGGCGTCGGTCGCCTGCGCATTGGCGCTGGCGACCACCGCCTGTTTGGGCAAGGTGACCGCCTGCAATGGCACCGCGCCGAGCAGGGCCCACAGCAGGACGACGCTTGCTATGCGGATCATGCAGCCTCCTTGCCCAGGCGCTCGGCCTTGGCGGCTAGCGCTTCCGGGGATTCCGGATGCGCTGGATCAAGGTCGATGCACTCGACTGGGCAGACCACCTGACACTGCGGCTCGTCGAAATGTCCCACGCACTCGGTGCAGCGCGCCGGGTCGATCTCGTAGATCGTCTCGCCCTGATAGATGGCGGTATTCGGACAGGCCGGCGCGCAGACGTCGCAGTTGATGCAGAGATCGTTGATCAGCAAAGACATGGGAACTTCACTGCCCGCCGCCGCCAGCGCAGCGACGGGCGATGCGAGGGCCTACTTGGCTTCGACGAAGATGAACTCGGCGCCGGACGGCTCGACCGCCTCACGGACCCGCGCCTCGTCCTCGGCGTTGCCGATGTACAGCACCTTGACGCCCTTGAACGAGCCGGCCTGCGCTTCCTTGAAGGAGTCGACGATCAGGTCGGCCATGCGCGCCGACGCCGGCGAGCCGAAGGCCAGCATGTTGCCGGGCAGGACGGTGCGGGCAATGGTCCCGGCCACGTTGTCGAGCTGGCGCGCGTACTGGTCCTCGAAGTCTTCGACCGTCGCCGCCGGCAGGTAGTACATGAACGGGCTGTTGCGGATGCCTTCCATGTTCTGCTTGACCACGCCGGCGAGGTAGAGCTTCCAGTTCTGCTCGTTGCCGTCGGTCGGGGCGTTGAGGACCTGCGGGGCCTCTGCCTTCTTCGGTGCCTCCTCCTGCTTGCTGCACGCCGACAGGGCGAACACGGCGGAGGCGATCAGGATGCTGCGGACGATGAGGTTCATGGGGTCTTCCAGTTCGGTGAAGGGAATCAGCCGCCCTTCCACTTTCGGCGCAGGGCCTCGTGGACGGCGGGGTGGACAAAGCCGGATACATCGCCGCCGAGGCGGGCGATCTCGCGCACCAGCGAGGAGGAAATGAAGCTGTACTGTTCGGCCGGAGTCAGGAACAGCGTCTCCACATTCGGAATGAGGTGACGGTTCATGCTGGCCAGCTGGAATTCGTACTCGAAATCGGACACCGCGCGCAGACCGCGCAGCAGGACCCCCGCCCCCATTTCACCGACGAAGTTGGCGAGCAGGGTATTGAAGCCGCGGACCTCGACATGCGGGATATTGCCGAGCGCCAGGCGGGCCAGTTCGATGCGCTCCTCAAGGCTGAATCCGGTCCCTTTGGAGGAACTCTCGGCCACGCCGACCACGATTCGCTCGAACAGCGGCGCCGCCCGCGCCACCAGGTCAGTGTGACCATTGGTGATCGGATCGAAGGTGCCCGGATAGATCGCGACGCGGTGCGCGGGAGTGGCCGTCATTCAGGGTCTGGGAAACACGGATTGAGCAGGGCCGACAGTGTAGCAAGGCGGAAGCGGGCGCCGCCCGCGTGATCAGCCGTCCCGTCGATACAGGGCGTAGCGGACTTCCCGGGTGTTGCCCTCGCGATCACAGCGCCATCCGGCCGGCAGGTCGGGCAGCTCGCCGGGCGCGGACTCCAGATACAGCCAGGCGCGCTCGGCCAGCTGCGGCATGACCCGCTGGATCGCCGCATTCCACAGCCCGCCGGCGAATGGCGGGTCGATAAAGACACCGTCGAAGTGCTCCTGCGGCCCCAGACTGGCCGCGGACAGCGCATCGGCGCAGCGCACCTCGATCGCCGTCGCGCGCAGCCGGCTGGCGCTCTCGCGCAGGCCGGCGGCCAGCTGCGCATCGCGCTCCACCAGGAGCACCGACGCGGCGCCCCGCGACGCGGCCTCGAAGCCCAGGGCGCCACTGCCGGCGAACAGGTCGAGCACGCTCGCGCCGTGCAGATCGCGCTGCAGCCAGTTGAACAGGGTCTCGCGCACCCGGTCGCTGGTCGGCCGCAGCCCGGCGGCCAGCGGCACCGGCAGCCTTGAGCCGCGCAGGCTGCCGCCGATGATCCTGACCGTGCCCGGCGCGGCCCGTTTATCTGGCCGATGATCCCTCGGTGCTACCATTTCGACCCCGCCAAGCTGCCGCTCCCGATGTTCAACATCTTCAAGAAAAAGCCGGCACAGGGCGAGCCCGCCGTCGCCCCGGGCGCCCAAACCGAACAACAGGATGCCGCATCGGCAGCCGCTGCCGTGCCCGACACTGCGCCCGAAGCCGCGCGTGCGGCCTGGCGCGAAAGGCTCGGCGGCAGCAATCTGGCGCGCAGCCTGGGCAGCCTGTTCAAGCGCTCGACCGAGATCGACCCCGAACTGCTCGACGACATCGAAACCGCCCTGCTCACCGCCGATGTCGGGGTTGTCGCCTGCGAGACAGTGATCGCCGACCTGCGTCGCGCCATCGAGCGCAGCGAGGTAGCCGACATCGCGGCCCTGCTTGAGCGCCTGCGCGGCCTGCTGGTCGGCATGCTGCGCCCGGTGGCCGAGCCCTTGAATGTCGACAGCGGCGCCAAGCCTTTCGTAGTCCTGACCGTCGGCGTCAACGGCGTCGGCAAGACCACCACCATCGGCAAGCTGGCAAGGCGCTACGCCGATGAGCGCAAGCAGGTCATGCTGGCCGCCGGCGACACCTTCCGCGCCGCCGCCGTGCAGCAGCTCGAGCAATGGGGCGAACGCAATCAGGTTCCGGTGATCGCGCAGGGCCAGGGAGCCGACTCTGCCTCGGTGATCTTTGCCGGACTGCAGGCGGCCCGGGCGCGCGGCGCCGACCTGCTGGTCGCCGACACCGCCGGCCGCCTGCACACCCAGGGCGGGCTGATGGACGAGCTGTCCAAGGTGGTCCGGGTAATGAAGAAGCTCGACGCCGAGGCGCCGCATGAGGTGCTGCTGGTGATCGACGGCACTACCGGACAGAACGCGGTGAATCAGGTTCGCCAGTTCAGCCGCGCGGTTCAGGTGACTGGCCTGGTGGTCACCAAGCTCGATGGCACGGCCAAGGGTGGCGTGGTGTTTGCGCTGGCCCGCGAGTTTGGCCTGCCGATCCGTTTCGTTGGCCTCGGCGAGAAAGTCCATGACCTGCGGGTGTTCGATCCGGACGCCTTCGTCGACGCCCTGCTCCCCGCGACGCTCGCGCGTTGAGCGCCGCAAGTCCCGCCTACGCCGCCCTTCGGGCGGCCGACGGTACCAGCGATGGCGGCTAGCAAGCAGAGCAAGAAGCAGGGGCGGCGCTGGTGGTGGTGGCCGTTCGGCTTTGCCTTGCTTGCCGTCGCCGGCCTGAGCCTGCTGCGCTGGCTGGTCCAGCCCGAGCGGCTCGGAGCGCTGCTGCTGGATCAGGCCGAACGCGCCAGCGGGCTGCAGTTCGAGGTGGGAACGCCGCCCCGGCTGGGAATCTGGCCGCGGCTGCACCTGCAGCTTGGCGGCCTTGTCGTTCGTGATCCCGCCATGCCCGACATCGAACTGGCCCGGGCCGCGCATGTCGCACTCTACCTGCCGCTCTCCGTACTGCGTGGCGAAACCCGGATCGACGCCATCGCGATCCAGGCGCCGCGCCTTGACCTTGCTGACCTGGAGCGCTGGTCGGCCGCACAGATGGGCCCGCCGTCCGCGCCCTGGTTGCCGCCGGTCAGCCTGCTTGAAATCCGCGCCGGCAGCCTGCAGGGGTCGAGCTGGACACTGGCCGACATCGATCTTGACCTGCGCCATCTGCTGCAGACCGAGCCACTGAACATCGAGCTTGACGCGGAGCTGGTGCCGGAACAGGGTGCCAGCCTGCCGCTATCGCTGCAGCTTCGGGCAGACAATCCGCCGGCAAACACCACGCTGCAGTGGACGGTACAAAGCCTGACTCTCGGCGACCCGCAGAGGTCCTGGCTTGAGCGCATGCAAGGACATATCGCGCTTCCGGCCTGGTCAGCGCCGAAGATCAGCCTGAGCGGAATTGCCAATGACTGGCCCGCTGGCTGGCCGCCACTGCCCGAGGCGCTCGCCGCGAACCTGCAGGGTCTGCGCCTCGACGTTCAATTCGATGCACAGGACCCGATCACCGCGCTGCGAATCGAGGCCGACGGCGAAGGTCGCAAAGCGCGCGTCGGAATGCAGCCGGCAAGCCTTGCCAGCTGGCTGGATCAGGGCGACTGGCTCGCCCCACTGCCGGCATCGATCGAACTATCAGTTGAATCGATCGAAATCGACGGCGTGCGGATCGAAGGCCTGGAGCTCCGGAACGGTGTCGATGCTCCACACTGAGTTCGCGCCACGGCTGCTTGTCTGGTTCGATCGCCACGGTCGCCACGACCTGCCCTGGCAGCATCCGCGCAGCCCGTACCGGGTCTGGCTGGCCGAGATCATGCTCCAGCAGACCCAGGTCGCGACGGTCATTCCCTACTTCAACCGCTTCGTCGCCGCCCTGCCCGACCTTGCCGCGCTGGCTCAGGCCAGCGAGGAACAGGTGCTGGCGCTGTGGTCGGGGCTTGGCTACTACTCACGCGGCCGCAACCTGCATGCCGCAGCACGACGCTGCGTGGCGCTTCACGGCGGAGAACTGCCGTCCGATGCCGAAGCGCTGCGCGCCCTGCCGGGCATCGGCCGCAGCACCGCCGCGGCGATTCGCGCCCAGGCCTTTGCCGAGCCTGATGCGATCCTCGATGGCAATGTCAAACGCGTGCTGTGCCGGCTGTTCGGCATCCAGGGCTGGCCTGGCGAGCGCGCCGTCGAGCAGCGTCTGTGGAAGCTGGCGGAGTCGCTGCTCCCGGCAACGCGCAGCGCCGACTACACCCAGGCGATCATGGATTTCGGCGCGACTCTGTGTAGCCGCGCCCGCCCTGGCTGCACGCGCTGCCCGTTCGCCGGCGATTGCCTGGCCCTTGCGAACGATCAGGTTGCCGCCCTGCCGGCGCGCCGGCCGCCACGACAGATTCCGCAGCGCGAATGCGTGATGCTGGTGCTCCACGACGCAGAAGGCCGGATCCTGCTGCAGCGCCGCGACGGGCCCGGCGTCTGGCAGGGCCTGTGGTCACTGCCGCAGTTCGACGGCGCCGCAGAGGCGACAGACTTTGCCCGCGGACAGTCGGCAGCGACGGGCCCGCGCCCGCTACCGCCGATCGAGCACGCCTTCACCCACTACCGGCTGCGCATCCACCCGCAGCTGCTCGCCACCTCCGGCGCCGGCCTGCGGATCGGCGATAATCCGACCATGCGCTGGATCCACCGCGCCGAGCTGCTCGAGCTGGGCCTGCCGGCTCCGGTGCGCCGCCTGCTCGCCGCGATCAAGGAGTTCAACTGATGCCCCGAACCGTACATTGCCGCCTGGACGATCAGGAAACCGACGGCCTCGACTTCGCGCCCTGGCCCGGCCCGCTCGGGCAGCGCGTGTTCAACGAGATCGGCAAGCCGGCATGGCAGCGCTGGCTGGCGCACCAGACCATGCTGATCAACGAGAATCGGCTCTCGCCGATGGACCCCAAGGCCCGCGCCTTTCTCGCTGCGGAGATGGAGAAATACCTGTTCGGCGACGGCGCCGACAAGCCCGCCGGCTACATCGCCCCGGAAGAGTAGTCCGCGACCAGTCAGGTCCGGGCATCCCGGATTGCGTAGGGCGGGCCTTGGCCCGCCATGCTGCCCATCGAACTCGAGCGCTCGTAACCAACGCGCTCCG
The DNA here is from genome assembly GCA_964350895.1 of uncultured Lysobacter sp. GTDB lineage: Bacteria > Pseudomonadota > Gammaproteobacteria > Xanthomonadales > Xanthomonadaceae > Pseudomarimonas. The sequence goes on along the minus strand of CAYGMG010000013.1, from coordinate 10,158 downwards.
CCCGCGGTTCATCCGCGGGCCGCGCCTAGCCGCGGCCTGTGCGGGCACCCACCACGATCATCCTGACCATCGAGCTGAGCTGCTCGATCAGTTCGGCATCGCGGTCGGCGGGCAGGTCCATGGCGTCGGCTCCCATGGCAAAAGCCAGTCGGGTGATCGCCTTGGCCGCGAGGGCCGGCTCCTTGATGTCCTGGCCACTGGCCTTGGCCAGACGCACCAGGTCGGTCTGCAGCTCCTCCTCGAAGAAGCTCAGCTCGCGATCGACGGCGTGCTTGAAGGCGTCCGAACCTACAGTTCCCTCGCGCAGCAGCACATGCATCAGCTTGTCGTCAGCGCGAACCTGCTCGATGAAGGCCTCAACCGAACTGCGCACCACGCCGCGCTGGTCGGCGATGCGGTGGCGGGCCTCGCGGATGATCCGCCGCAGCGACTGCCCGGCCAGATCGATCAGGGCAACGGCCAGCTCATCGATATCGCGGAAGTGTCGGTAAAAGCTGTTGGGCGCGATTCCCGCCTCGCGCGCGACCTCGCGAAGGCTGAGCGTGGACACGCTGCGGTGCGGGCCGATCAGACGCAGGGCGGCGGCGAGAAGGTCGTCGCGGGAAATCAGGACACGGCCGGCGCCTTGGGCGTCGGCCGCGGGGGAATCGTGTCTGGTCACGGCAGGCGCCCGAAAAACTGCCGCCATCATACGCTGGACAGACCATATACGCCTGTATAGACAACTGTGCAGACAGTCGTATACTAGCCCCATGAACCTGCCCAAGACCTCGCCATCGCCCGCCCGGCCCGGGTTGCCGCTAAGACTTGTGCAGCGGCTGATGACCCCGGCCGCTCTCGACTTCTGGGCCCGCCGGCTGTCGCCTGCGCTCAGCTGGCAGCGCCCGCTGGCCCGCGTCATCGCCCGCGAAGCCGCCAGTCGGGACGCCGTCACCCTGACCCTGCGCCCCAACCGTCAGTGGCAAGGCATGCAGCCGGGCCAGCACCTGAACCTGTCGGTCGAGGTCGACGGCCGCTTGCTGGCACGCTCCTACAGTCCGAGTCTGCTTGCTGGGCGACGCGGACTGATTGCGATCACGGTGAAGCGCTACGAGTCTGGTCGCGTCAGCCGCCAGCTGTGCGACGCGGTCAAGGTCGGCGACGTGCTGCCGATCGGCCAGGCATATGGAGAGATGACGCTGGGCGCGCCGGCCGCGCAAGCAAGGCTGTTCCTTGCCGCCGGCAGTGGCATCACGCCGCTGATGGCGATGATCCGCGAGTGGGCCAGCGCACCGGTCAAGGCGCCGCTGGCGCTGGGCTACTGGGCACGCCACCGCGAAGAGCTGTGCTTTGTCGGCGAGCTGCGCGAGCTGGCTCGCGCAAATCCCATGTTCAAGCTGGGCTTCTTCCTGACCGGCGAAGCCAGCGCCGCAGAATACGAGCGGCTTGGACGCATCGATCAGCAGTCGCCGGACGGCTTCGGCGTGCCTGTCGAGAGCAGCCAGATCTCGGCCTGCGGTCCCGACGGCTTTGTTGCCGCGGCACGCAAGCTGCTCGCATCGCGCGCCGCAGAGTTCCGCTGCGAGAGCTTTAGTCCGCCTCCGCCCTCGGCAACTACCGGCGTGGCGCGCATCACCCTTGCCCAGCGCGGCCAGACCGTCGAAGTGCCGCGCGGCCAGCCGCTGCTCGGCGCCCTTGAGGCGCTGGGTGTCAGCGTGATCGCTGGCTGCCGTCGCGGCATCTGCCACACCTGCTCATGCGCCAAGCGCGAGGGCAGCAGTCGCGACCTGCGCGACGGCAGCGAGTCGAACGAACCGTCCTCCGCCCTGCAGCTGTGCGTGAGCGCGGCCCTGGGCGACCTCGTACTGGAGCTGTGAACATGTCGCGACGTCAGGGACCTGACCGATACCTATCCGACACCGAGCTTGGATGCCTGGCCACTGAGCTGGATGCCATCCGCACCGAGCTGGCCGCAACCCTTGGCCAGCGCGATGCAGACTACATCCGCCGGATCGCGGCCACCGTGCAGGTGACCGGCCTGCTCGGTCGCGTCCTGCTGGTCACAGGCGCCATCGCCGCTGGCTTCGTGCCCGGCGTGCTGCTGCCGACCTGGCTTGCCGGCACGCTCCTGCTCGCCCTGTCCAAGATCCTCGAGAACATGGAGCTGGCGCACAATGTGATGCACGGCCAGTACGACTGGATGGGCGATGCGCATTTCGCCGGACGCAGCTATGAGTGGGACATCGCCGGCACCTCCGATAACTGGCGCAAGACGCATAACCTGCAGCACCACACCTGGACCAATGTGCGCGGCATGGACGACGACGTCGGCTACGGCCTGCTGAGGCTGTTCCCGGAACAGCGCTGGAAACCGTTCTACCTGCTGCAGGCGCCGGTCGCGGTGGTCTTCGCCCTGCTCTTCGAATGGGGCATCGCGGTGCAGGACCTCAAGCTCGGGCGCTGGTTCAAGGGCCGGGTCAGTCGCGCCGAGATGGCCAGCCAGTTCCGCCCGGTGCGCCGAAAGATGGCCCGCCAGATCCTGCGCGACTACATCATCCTGCCCCTGCTCGCCGGTCCGTTCTTCCTGCCCGTGCTGCTCGGCGCCATCGTCGCGAACATCCTGCGCAACGTGTGGACCTGGGTGATCATCTTCTGCGGCCACTTCACCGCCGAGGCGCAGACCTTCTCCAAGCAGTCAGTGCAAGGCGAAAGCCGCGGGCACTGGTACCTGCGGCAGATTCGCGGCTCCTCGAACATCGCCGGCGGCCGCCTGCTCAACGTGCTGTCGGGCAATCTCAGTCACCAGATCGAACACCACCTGTACCCCGACATCCCGGCCAATCGCTGCGCCGAGATCGCACCGCGGGTGCGCGCGATCTGCGCCCGCTACGGCCAGCACTACAACACCGGCTCCCTGCCCCGGCAGTTCGGCCAGGTGGTCTGGCGCATTCTTCGTCACGCATTCCCCAGCCGCCCGCCCACTGCAGCCCGCGACAACACGCTGGCTGCCGCCTAGTGTCCTGTCCCGGAGTTACATTGTTGAAGTCGCGACGCGGATGCGTCGTCGAGGCAAGGCGCGAGAAGGAGGCATAGCAGCGCTATGGCGACGACGAGCAACGCAGCATCGGCGGCGCAGACCGAGCGAATTCTGCGATGCATTTCCGGGACAGGACACTAGCGTATGGCAATGCGCTTCGGGCGCGGCTGACGCAGGGATAAAGGCGCAGTGGCTCAGGCGCTGCCGCTGGCGAGCGCACGCAGCGCGGCGCGCTGGATGTCCGGGTCGAAGCCGCGGCGCTGCAGCAGGGCAGCGGCGCGGCGCTGTTCCGCCAGTTCGCGCAGGCCAGCGGGGAAGCGGCGACTCAGCAGTCCACTGGCGATATCGAACCAATCAGCGTCGGCAGCGTCGAGCCTTTCACTGATCAGCGCCTCGCTCAAACGATGGGTTGCGAGGTCGGCGGCGATATAGCGCGGTCCGTAACCAGCGGCGATGCGCTGCCGGATCATGCTGTCGGCGAAGCGCGTTTCATCCTGCAGGCCGTTCTCGACCAGACGCTCAATCGCCTGCTCGATGGCCTGGCTCTCGGCGCCGCGCTGGGCCAGCTTGCGGCGCAGCTCGTGCTGGGAGTGCTCGCGCCGCGACAGCAGACCGACTGCCTGCTGCAACGGCGTTCGCGGTGCGCGTTGGCGCAAGGCCGCCGCGCCTTAGGCCTCTTCGGCCTCGGTCTCGGCGCTGCTTTCCTCGGCGGCAACCTGGGGCACATACAGCTCACGAAGCTTGGTCTCGATCTCGGTGGCCAGCTTGGGGTTGTCCTTGAGGTACTGGCGGGCGTTTTCCTTGCCCTGACCGATCCGGTCCCCACCGCAGCTGTACCAGGCGCCGGCCTTGTCGATGAGCTTGGCATCGACGCCCATCTCGATCAGCTCGCCCTCGCGCGAAATGCCCTCGCCATACAAGATCTCGGTGACGATCTGCTTGAACGGCGGCGCCATCTTGTTCTTGACCACCTTTATCTTGGTCTGGTTGCCGATGATCTCGTCACCCTTCTTGATGCTGCCGATGCGACGGATGTCCAGACGCACCGAAGCGTAGAACTTCAGCGCGTTGCCGCCGGTGGTTACCTCCGGGCTCTGTCCGGGCATCATCACGCCGATCTTCATGCGCAGCTGGTTGATGAACACCACAAGGCAGTTGCTGCGCTTGATGTTGCCGGTCAGCTTGCGCAGCGCCTGGCTCATCAGGCGGGCCTGCAGGCCGGGCAGCTGGTCGCCCATCTCGCCTTCGATTTCCGCCTTCGGGGTCAGCGCGGCGACCGAGTCGACAACGACCATGTCGACCGCGTTCGAGCGCACCAGCATGTCGGCGATTTCCAGCGCCTGCTCGCCCGTATCCGGCTGGCTGACCAGCAGGTCCTCGACCTTGACCCCGAGCTTGGACGCATAGGTCGGGTCCAGCGCGTGCTCGGCGTCGACGAAGGCGCAGGTTCCGCCGAGCTTCTGGCACTCGGCAATGGCCTGCAGGGTCAAGGTGGTCTTGCCCGATGACTCCGGCCCGTAGACCTCGACCACCCGGCCGCGCGGCAGGCCACCGATGCCAAGGGCGATATCCAGCATCAGCGAACCGGTCGGCACCACGGCCACCAGCTCGGCGACCTTGTCGCCCATTCGCATCACCGCGCCCTTGCCGAACTGGCGCTCGATCTGGGTCAGCGCCGCTGACAGGGCGCGCTTCTTGTTGTCGTCCATGGGAATTCCTTGCTGAGTTGACGCCGCGGAGGCTCGCGCGGGGCCATCTCAGATGCTGAGAGCCGCGCCGCCATCGGGAGCCACAGTATCCCACAGGGCGCGTGGGCGCCGTCGGCGCACTTCCCTTCAGGTTGTAAGACTTTTCAGTAAGCCGTTGATCGCGGCCTCTACCGTCTGTCGGCGCACCGCCTCGCGATCACCGTCGAAGTTGAAGACCTCGGCACGCGGGTAGCCGCCGCGACGTTTCCAGCCGATCCATACCGTGCCGACCGGCTTGTCCTCCGTGCCGCCGCTGGGGCCGGCGATGCCGGTCACCGCCACCGCCAGGCTGGCGCCGGAGTGGATCAGCGCGCCGGAGACCATCTCCACTGCCGTCTCTCGGCTGACCGCGCCGTGCTCCATAAGGGTTTCCGGACGCACGCCGAGCAGGGCCTGCTTGGCCTCGTAGCTGTACGCGGCCAGTCCGCACTCGAACCAGTCGCTGCAGCCGGCGACGTCGGTAACCGTCTTGGCGATCCAGCCGCCGGTGCAGCTTTCCGCGGTCACCAGCATCAGATGGTGATGGCGCATCGCCTCACCCAGCCGCGTGGCCAGGCTGTGGAGGACAGCGTCCGTTGGAACGGGATGTTGAGTCGGCATCAGGCGCAGCGGATCAGAATTCGTAGCGCACGGTAACCCAGGCACTGCGCCGCTCCAAGCCGGGCACGCCCAGATTGCCCTCGCCCTCGCCGGCGACGCTGGTGGCCGGATACAGGGCCGATGCGTTGCCGGCGTTCTTGAGTTCCAGCGACAAGGCGGTGCCGGCAAGCTGCGGCGGCCGGTAGACCAGCCCCAGGTTGAGCACGGTGTTGCCATCCAGCCTGGGAGTGAAGGTCGTACCGTCCAGCGCCTCCTGCACCGGCGGATACCAATTGGGCCAGTGCAGGAGCGAGGCATGCAGCGCCAAACGCCCGGCGAGCCGCGTCGGCCGCCACTCGCCGCCTAGTCGGCTGATCGCTTCGGGGAAGGAGCGCGGCAGTGGGTCGTCGTGCGCGCCGGACACATAGATATTGGCCGGCCCGAACTGTCCAGGCGCTGCCGACTGCACGGCAACCATGGAGTGGCTGGCGCGCAGCACCAGGCCGAGCTCCTCGCGGCGGTACTCGGCCTCGAGCTCAAGTCCACGATGGTGCAGCGAGCCGGCGTTGTTCTGAAAGTAGAACACCCCGCCCCAGTCGCCGATCACGTCGCTACCGATGCGGGTGGCGTTGGCCACCGCCTCGGCACGCGCCTGGTCGTCGCCGATGAAGTAGGCGCCGACGCCGATTACGTTGCGGGTCACGTTGTAGAACGCCGTGCCCTGCAGCCTCCACTGGACCGAGGGCTGCCAGGTCACCGCCAGCTCCAGGTTCGAGCTCTCCTCGGGCTCGACCCCGGACAGGTTGCGATTGCCGTTGGCGACGAAGAACGGGTTGTCCTCCACGCGGCCGAAGTTGGCCTCGCGGAGCAGGCCGTCGCCCTCGAAGCCGCCGCTGTAGCTCACGCCCACCGCGCCGCGGAACCCGGTCTGCCAGGACAGCCGCCATAGGGTGGTCGGCGTTGCCCGCCAGAACAGGCCAAGCCGCGGCGTCACCTGCGAGCCCCAGTCCGGGTGGTCATCCCAGCGCGCCGCGGCAAACAGCTCCCAGTCGGCGCCAAGGGCTATGAAGTCCTCGACGAACAGACTGCCTACCACGGTACTTTCCGGCAGGCCCCAGCGATTGAGCCGATTGAGGATCTCGCGCCCCTCCTCGAGCACGGCCTGCTGGGTGTTGACCAGGAAGTTATTGCCCTGCGCATTGCGCTGCCCGCTGCGGAAGCGGTTCCACTCTCCGCCCAGCGCGATGCGATGGCCGTCGAGCAGGCGATCACTGCGGAAGATTGCCCGCAGTCCGCTGCGCGTCTCGCGATGGCCGCCCAGTACCAGGCCAGGGATCAACTGCCGCGCTGCGCCTTCGCGGGTTCCGCCATGCGAACTGAGCCCGTAGTCATCGACCTGATGATGCAGCTGCATGCTCAGCTCGCCCTGCGTCAGGGCACGGCGGTGCTCGATGCTCAGACCATCCAGTCGTTGGGCGACCCGCTCACGATCGCGGCGCCAGTTGTACAGATCGCGGCGCTGCTCGAAGCGGAAGGCGCGCAGGTCCCAGCCTTCGCGGCCGAGATCGAACATCAGGTGGCCGTAGTCACCGCGCTTGAGATGATGGTTGCGCTCGAACACGCTGAGGCCCTGCTCGACCTGCAGGCCGAGGCCCTCGTTGCGATAGGGATCGCCTTCGTAGCGACCGTCGCTCAGGTACAGCGAGGCGCGCCAACCGCCGATCGACCAAACCCCGCGCGCCGCCGCGCCGCGCCGACCGTCCTCGCCGCCCACCACGGCGATGCCGCTGGATTCGGCGCGAGTCACCAAATTGACCACGCCAAGCAGGGCACCCTGACCTTGGGTCACCGAGCCGGGGCCGCGGATCACCTCGATGCGCTCGATGAACTCCAGATCGAGCCCATTGAGCAAGGCGTCGGGCGGCCCCCAAAACCAGTCGGCATTCAGCGAGCGACCATCGAGCAGAAGGAGGATCTTGGAGTTGTTGTCAGGAGCAAGGCCGCGCACCGCCGCGATGGTGTCATCCTGATCCTCGACCAGAAAGAAACCCGGCACATGGATCATCAGCAGCTCGTTGAGCGTCCGCGCGGCACTGTGGCGGATCTGCTCGCGCTGAATCGTGGTCACCGAGGAAGGCTGGCGCTGCGCGCTGCGGCTGACCAGCGAGGCCACCGACACATCGGTCGCCATCAGCTCCTCGAGCGACATGCCCATGTAGTCCTCGCCCTGGGCAGCCGTTGCCAGCAGGGCTGCGGCAAGCACTGGCAAGGCACGGCGTCGCTTCATGATCAGCGCATCCTCCCGCTGGCATCCAGCCTTGGGCTGGTGTATCCGGTGCTACCATCCCCAATGCCACTCTAACGCGTTGCGACTGTCTGCGGGGAGTGATTTCCGCGCGATGCCACCTTGCCAGGAGAGAGGGACCGCGGTTGGACTGGGCGACGCCGTTTCCAATAGCGCTGCGACCGCACATCGGGCCGCCCCGTTGGTCGGCCGTCTGGCTGTGGCTGGCACTGACCGCGCTGCTCTCCTGTTCCGCACCGGCGAGCGCCGACCCGCTGCGCGAACGGGAAACCGCCATCCGCGCCGCCTTCGTCTACCGGCTGGCGTTTTTCGTCACCTGGCCCGGCGACGTGCTGCCGAGCGCCGACTCCGACATCGTGGTCTGCGTGGTCGGGCCGCAGCCCTCCAGCCTGTTTCTTCGCCTCTCCGATGAGTCGCGCGAGAGGCGCATTCGCGAGCGCGGCATGCAGGTTCGCGCCCTCCCTGATGGGGCAAGCCTTGATGGCTGCCACATAGCCTATGTCGAGGGCGACAGCGGGGCCAAGGCGAACGATTCGCATGTGGTGGTAGTCGAGTCGGTCGATCGTCTCGATGACATCGGCACCCTTGCCCTGGTACCCATGGCTGGCGAAGGTACGGAAGTCCGCCTTGGCTTCATTGCCGACCGCGAGCGCAGCACCCGCGGACGCTTCACTTTCAACGCGCAGCTGCTGCAGCTGCTGCGCTTTCGCGACGCACCGCGCGGGAGCGAGCAATGAAGGCCGCGCGCAGCGACAGCGCAGCGGCGCTCGGACACGGCACGCTCGCCGGCGCGCAGCGACGGCTCAGCAAGCTCAACTTCCGCACCAAGCTGGCAATCATTTCGACCAGCATCTGCCTCGCCTGCCTGCTGGTAGCTGGCGTCACCATAGCCATCCATCAGGAGGCCGCGCTCGAGCAGGTACTCAGGCAGCGTGCGCAGACCCTGGCCGCGGTTGTGGCTGCAAACAGCGAGGCGGCGGTCAGCTTCGACGACGCCGTGGCCGCTCGCCTGGTACTGGCCAACCTGGCACCCGACGGCAGTGTCGAAGAGGCCCAGCTGCTGCTCCCCGAGCTACCCGGCAAAGCGGCCCTGCGCCGGCTGGCCGCCTTCACCCGCCACGGCGCTACGCCGCAGGCGCTCCCCGATCTGCAGCCGGGCAAGCCGATGACCATGGGCGACCAGCTATACCTGTTGCAGCCGGTGCGCCAGGGAGACGAAGCGATCGGCTATCTATACCTGCGGGTGCGCATGGCCGAGCTGGAAGCCCTGCAGACCCAGCTGGCCAAGGTGACTGCTGCCCTGGTTGCGCTGGTCGTACTGCTCGCCTGGTTCCTGTCGCGCCAGCTGCAGGGCGTGGTCACCCGGCCAGTGACCGAACTGCTCACCACCACCGATGCCGTGCGCCGCTCCAAGAACTACGGCCTGCGTGCCCGGGTGCTCGGCGAGGACGAGCTCGGCGAGCTGACCGAGGCGGTGAACGCCATGCTGGCCGAGGTTCAGGCGCATGACCGTGCACGCGAGCGTGTCGAAGCCGACATCCGCGAGCTGAACGAGCAGCTTGAACACAAGGTTCGCGCGCGCACCGAGGACCTGCAGGCCTCCAACCTTGATCTACAGGAAGCGATCGGCTCGCTGCGGCGCACCCAGCGCCAGCTGGTCGAGTCGGAGAAGCTCGCCGCACTCGGCGCGCTGGTCGCCGGCGTGGCGCATGAGATCAATACCCCGCTCGGGGTGTGCGTGACCGTGGCCTCGCACTTCGCCGAGTCGGTGGACGCCCTGCAGCGCGCCTACCGGGACGGCATGCGACGCAGCGATCTTGAACAGTTCATCGCCGACGCCGGACAGGCGCTGGAGATCATCAACGGCAACCTGCGCCGCGCCGCCGATCTGGTGCGCAGCTTCAAGCAGGTGGCAGTCGATCAGGGCAGCGAAGAGCGCCGGCAAATCGACATCGCCGAATACCTGGCCGAGGTGATGAACTCGCTGCGCCCCGAGCTCAAGCGGCAGAAGGTCCGCTTCGCCCTCGATTGCCCTGTGGGAATCATGCTCGACAGCTACCCCGGCGTGATCGCGCAGATCCTCACCAACCTCAGCATCAATGCCTGCCAGCACGCCTTCGCCGACCAGGCCGACCCGCAGATCAGGATCAGCGGGCGACGCCACGGCCAGGAGTTCGAGCTGAGCTTCGAGGACAACGGCGTCGGAATGAGTGACGAGGTACAGCAGCGGATCTTCGAGCCGTTCTTCACCACCCGGCGAGCCAGCGGCGGCAGCGGACTGGGCCTGCACATCGTCCACAACCAGGTCCACAAGACCCTGCACGGCAGCATCGAATGCATGACCCGCGAAGGCGGCGGCAGCCGCTTCGTCCTGCGCATGCCGATCAGCACTCCGCCGGCACAAAAACCCGCGGCCCCGGCCTGAACCTCCGCTCAGCCTCCACGCGATCCGCAGACGCTAGTGTCCTGTTCCGGAAGTATGTTGTTGAAGTCGCGACGCGGATGCGTCG
>CAYGMG010000012.1:0-46787 GCA_964350895.1 uncultured Lysobacter sp. | reverse complement strand
ACGACGCATCCGCGTCGCGACTTCAACAACATACTTCCGGGACAGGACACTAGTCGACCGCGTGGAGATCTCCGTAGCCGAGCTGACGCGCCTCGTCCTCAAGCATGGAGAAAGGCCCGGCAAGCTGCTCGCGGTAAGCATGCCACCGGTTCACCGCGCGCTGGTAAAGCGGCTCGGCAACCTGCTGATAGCTGCTGGTCGCCACCCGTCCCCGCCCCGCCAGGCGGGTGGCCGGATCCAGCGACTGTTCATCGATGCTGATGCCGAGGAAGTCGCCCAGGCTGGCAAGGGCAGCGGCTGGATCGGTGACCAGATCCTCGTAGCGCAGCTGATGATGGGGCAGCTGGAACGTCTCTCTCATCCGCCGCCAGACAGCCAGCAGCGAGCGACAGGTGCGCGCCGCTGCTTCGGGCGTGTCGAAGTGGACGAAGGCCTCGGTCGGCACGTACTGCTGCATGTAGTTGCTCAGCATCACGTCGTACGGATGGCGGGCGACGAACAGTATCTTCGCCTCGGGAAACAACCAGCGCAGGGCTGCGGCATCCAGGAAGCGCAGCGGCATCTTGTCGACCAACACCCGCGGCGTCGCATCAGCGGTCCAGCGCGCGGCGAGATCGACGTACTGGCTGCGCAGTCGGGCCAGGGCCGGCGCATCGAGGTCCAGCAAGCCGTCCAGGTAGCGGGCCCCGGAGCAGTCCAGCAGCGACTCCAGGGTGGGCTTCTCCTCGATGCTGGCAACGCCCGGCTGGGCATCGAGGACGGTGTCCAACAAGGTGGTGCCCGAGCGCGGCAGGCCGACCAGGAACACCAGGGAAAAAGGCAGCGGCGGCAGCGGCTCGTCGAAGCCGCGACGGAGCATGGCACCGTTCTCATCCAGCCACTGCTCGATGTGCGCCAGCCGGCGCCCCAGGCCTTCACGATCGACCAGTTTGCGTCGCGGGCTACGCTCGGCGAAACGATGTGCCTGCGCCAGCGCGGCCAACGCCTGATCCGGCTCGCTGGTGCGATCGTGCAGCAGGCCGCGCTCGAACCAGTAGACCTGGGCATCACGCGGCAGCAGGCGCTGCGCCGGAATCTGCGCCAGGGCGCGACGGGCCTGATCCATCTGCCCATCGCGACGCGCCAGCTTGGCCGCCTCAAGCAGTAGCCGCGGATGGTCGGGCGCCTTGGCCAAGGCGCCGGGAAGCGCCTGCCGCACAACATCCAGCTTGCTCAATTGTTCCATCAGACCGATCCATTCCGCCGCGATGTCGGGATCATCGGGCGCCAGCCGCATCGCTTCGCGCAGATGCGTCTCGGCCTCGCCAGAACGCAGCAACTCATTGAACAGGCTGCCGAGGTAGTAGTGCCCGGTCGCGCTGTCCGGGCACAGGGCAATGACCCGCTGGTAGCAGGCCAGGGCATCCGAAGGTGCGCCCGACATGTGCAGGCTGAGGCCACGGTTGAGCCAGGCCTGCGGGTCATCCGAGCGCAGCTGCAGGCAGCGGTTGAAGCAGGCCAGCGCAGCTTCCGGCCGCTCGCGCAACAGCTCGGTAATGCCAAGGTTGAACTGCGCCGGGTAAAGGCCGGGTGCCGCCCGGGCCGCCGCCTGAAACTGGCTGACCGCCTCATCGAATCGGCCCTGGGCACGCAGCACGTGGGCAAGGCTGCAGCGCGCCTCCAGGTAATCCGGAGATCCGGTGATCAGCGTCTGCAGCGCGCCCAGTGCGGCTTCCTGACTGCCCAGATTGAACAGCGCACGCGCCCGGTGATGGACAGCGCTGGGCAATGCGGGTTCCAGCTGCAGGGCGGCCTCGAAATAGCGGAGGGCCTGCTCAACGCGACCGGCCAGCATCTCGGCCAGACCCGCCGCGACCTTGGCCTCTCCAGGCGAGGCGCAGGCGCTGGCCGCCAGCCAGCGGCGCGCTTCCTCGCTGTCGCGAGCCAGGATCGCCCGCTCGCGCAGACGTAAGGCGCACTCGGAGTCGGTTGGCGCAGATTCCCAGAGCTGATGCGCGAGCGCCTCCTCTCCCGCGGCAACCGCGAGTTGTGCCTTGCTGCGGATATCGGCGGCGGAGTCTTGACGGTTGGTGGGCTGCATGTGGCTGATTATCGCGGATATCCCGGCGGTCTGCGCCCGTCGCCGTAGTTCCAGATCGCGGCCGCGCCGAGCGTGTCGCATTGCGTCGCCTCCCCCGGCGAGGGATGAAGGGTTTTGCTTATTCGAGAACGGGCACGGCTCGGCTTCGTCGCACACCGAACGGCGGATCGGCGGCGAATCGCTGCCTCGAAGCGCGCGCCGCAAGCGCAGATCCGGGCGCACGATTGTCGTTCGCAGGGTAGTTCGGCGAGCTGTTGTGGGAGCGGATCGTATCCGCGACCGCGGCGCCTCGGTCTGGCCGCAATCAGTGGCGGGCCTGTAGCGCTGCGGTCGCGGATACGATCCGCTCCCACATCGAGCCACGCTTCGTTGTCGAGGCGCCGCAACACCGCCGGCTGTGCGGCCAGGACGGCCGATTAACGCCCCCCCCGAATCAAGTCCGGGGCAGGCTCTATCTGTCGGCGGGCGGGCGGAGAGAAAAGGCCCGCAACAGGGATGTGCTCGCGTTCGCCCAGCGCAGGATGCGCTGTGGGTGAACCCTCGGAGCATGAAGGCGTACTGGTAGGGCCGAGCCTGCCCCCGTCCTGATGGGGGATGCCCGAAGGGCGAGAGACCCGGGTGGCCCTTCTTTAGGTTGGATGAAGGGTTTTGCTGATTCGAGGAAGGGCACGGCTCGGCTTCGTCGCACACCGAACGGCGGATCGGCGGCGAATCGCTGCCTCGAAGCGCGCGCCGCAAGCGCAGATCCGGGCGCACGATTGTCGTTCGCAGGGTAGTTCGGCGAGCTGTTGTGGGAGCGGATCGTATCCGCGACCGCGGCGCCTCGGTCTGGCCGCAATCAGTGGCGGGCCTGTAGCGCTGCGGTCGCGGATACGATCCGCTCCCACATCGAGCCACGCTTCGTTGTCGAGGCGCCGCAAGAAGGCTGTCCAGGCCGATCACGAGCTCCTCCCCGCTCACTCGCTCAACCGCTCAACCGCTCAACCGCACGACGGCGAGAGGCGAGAGGCGAGAGGCGAGAGGCGAGAGCCAGTCGTACGCTAAGCCACCGAGCGGAATCACGCAGCCGAGCCACGCTGCCCTGGGCCGGGCTCCGATCTCGAGCAGCAGCAATTACCAGGCGCCAAAAAAGAAAGGGCCCCGAAGGGCCCTTTCCGTTTCACACTAGCTGAGCTTGATTAGAAGCTCTGGGTGTAGCGGACGTACGGGACGCGACCATAGCCGTCGTACAGGCTGAAGTCGAAGTTGCGGCCCGTCGGGTCGAACGGATCCTGCACCGGATCCTTGTCGGCGATGTTGGTCACGCCGAGAGCGATCTTGCCGTTCCAGGGCGCATTCCAGGTCGCCTGGAGGTCATGCGTGGTCCAGGACGGCAGGGTGCGGGAGTAACCGTAATCGGTACCGTCGAACAGCAGGTTGAAGCCCTGGGTCGACAGGGTGCTGTCGACGTGGTTGATGTTCCAGGCGAAGTTGAAGTCGCCGTAGGTCCACACGTTCTGCAGGACAGCGCGCAGTTCCGGGGTGGACGGATCACCAACGATGTCGCGGCCACCGTCGAACGAGTAGTCAGCCACGTAGCCGATCTGCAGCTGGCTGGCCAGCGAACCCCAATCGGCGAAGTCAAAGTTGGTACGGATGTTGACGTCCAGACCCGACGTCTCCAGCGTACCGCGGTTGACGTTGCCGGTCTGCGCGTAAAGGATCGCGCCATTGGTCGGCGAACGGGCGATACCCAGACCCAGCTGCGGAACCGGCGGAACCGCCGAAGCCGGCAGGTTGCCGACGCCGGCCGGGCAGTTGCCGGCCGTCAGGCAGTTGATGATCGCGGCGACGGTGATACCGGCGATGCGGTCTTCGATCTCGATGTTGTAGTAGTCGATCGACATGTTCAGCCAGTCGGTCGCGTCCCACACCACACCCAGGCTGTACTGGTCGGACTGCTCCGAGGACAGCGAGGGGTTGGCCAGCGAGTACGAGGTGATCTGCGTGGTGCAGGTCGGAGCCTGACCGAACGAGGCGCAGGTCGCCGCATCGGTGACCGCTGCAGCGCCGAAGGACGGCTGCTGGGTCAGGATGTCCAGGGTCGGAGCGCGGAAGCCCTGGCCGTAGGAGGCGCGCAGGGTGACCGTCTCGAGCGGCTGGAAGCGCACGCCGATCTTCGGCGAGGTGTCGTTGCCGTAGTCGCTGTAGCGGTCATGACGCGCCGCCAGGGAGACTTCCAGGTTGCTCAGCACCGGCAGCAGCAGCTCGGCGTAGAGGGCGCGGACGTTGCGGCTACCAGCGGCGGAGTTGCCGGCCGAACCGACGATCTGACCCGAGGACTGCAGGGTGTCGTAGATGTCGGCGTAGCTGTCCTTGCGGTACTCGGCACCGAAGGCCAGGCCAGCGGTACCACCGGTCATCTCGAACAGGTCCATGCTGGCGTTGGCATAGAGCTCTTCGATCAGGAAGCTGGAGTCACGGTTGATGGTGGCGACCATGCCGTCCAGCACGCTGCGCGGGTTGTTGAACGGGTTGTAGATGTCGTACGCGCCGGTGGTGATGAACTGCTGCGCGATGGCGCCGACCACGTAGCCGCGGCCCAGCTCATAGACCTGCGAGTCGCTGCGACGCGCGCCGACGTCCAGGAACACTTCACCGATGCGGCCTTCGAAGCCGACATTCATGGTGTAGGTCTGGTTGTCGGTGAAGGTGTCGCGGGTGCCCAGCGCGGCGAAGCGATGGCGCAGGAAGTACGGGGTGGTCGGATCATAGCCGGCGTTCGGGAAGCGAACGGCCGGGTGATTCGGGGTGCCCACCGGGATGAACGGACCGGCGATGCCGCCGCCCGGGAACGGGCTGGACGGGGTCGGCGCGTAACGACCGAAGCTCTCCAGACGGGAGATGTTCGAGTTGAAGTAGGTCAGCCAGTCGTCATTGATCTGGTAGCTACCGCGGGCAAACATCGCCGAGTTGCGGGTCTCTGCCTCGTCGGCCGACACCAGCGAGAAATCGTAGAAGCAACGATTGCCGGTGGCGCTCAGGGAGAAGCCGGGGCCATTACAGCCGCCCGGGACCGCCGAGGTGCCGTTGACGTTGGCAAAGCCGACCGCGCGGAAGCCGTTCAGCTGGTTGGCATCCGGGGTCGAGGTGAAGAAGTTGTTCGAGAAGGTCGACACACCGCCGCGCGAGTAGTCGCGCTCACGGGCGAAGATGATGCCGCGGTTGTTGTACGACACGCCGGCCAGCATGGTGCCACGGTCGCCAGCGGCGCCGAAGATCACCGAGCCTTCTTCGGTCTCGCCGCCATCACGCTTGGGGTTGCCCATGCCGATGGTCATCTCGACGCCGTTGAAGTCGCGGCGGGTGATGATGTTGATAACGCCACCGATCGCGTCGGAGCCGTACACGGCCGAGGCGCCGTCGGACAGCACTTCGATGCGCTCGACTGCGGCCAGCGGGATGGTGTTCAGGTCCTGGGTCTGACCCAGCGACGGGGCGGTCGGAGCGCGACGGCCGTCGATCAGGATCAGGGTGCGCGCAGCGCCAACGCCGCGCAGGCTGACGTTCGCAACGGCCTGGGCCGAGCTGCCCGACTGCGGACGGAACGAGCCGAAGCTGTTGAAGGTGGTGTTGCGCAGGAAGTCGGCAACGGAGATGTCGCCGGACACGTCGATCTGGTCACGGCTGATCACGGTGACCGGCAGGGCGCCTTCGACGTCGGCACGCTTGATGCGCGAGCCGGTGACTTCGATGCGGTCGAGGGTCGCCGCGTCGTCATCCTGGGCGATGGCGGGGGCAGCGGTCAGGCCGAGAAGGCCCACGGCACCAGCCGCGAGGCCATAGCGCACGGCGTCGCTCAGCAGATTACGGTTGAAATTCATTCGTTCTCTCCAACGTCAGAGGATCACACACAGTTCGGGACAATTGACTTCCAGTCCTTGGAAGTGCCGGACGCGCAGGGGTTTTCCCTAGAGCAAAGACTCGGCAGCGTCGGAGTCTATCAACAAATATTTAACGGTGGAATCCCCACAGCAATATGTTGTTTCCTCGCAACAGTGACAGCGGAAACAAAAACGGCCCGCCGAAGCGGGCCGTCCTGCACCTGGCCTCGATGCCGTTATTTCAGGCGCAGCCGCACATTGCCGGAGAATGACTCCATGCGCAGGTCGGCCTCGCCCGCGCCGATCTGGTGGCGCAGCCGGGCGCCGGGTCCGTACTCCTCTTTTTCCACCTTGCCAACCTCGCTGTCGATGCGCCCGCTGAAGGTTTCGATGCGCAGCTCGGCCGAGGTGGCCGCCGGCAGCAAGACGCTGACGTCGCCGCTGAGGCTGTTGATCGAGGCCCGTGAATCGCGGCCGAGGGCGGCTTCCAGGGTGATGTCACCCGAGACCACGCTGAGCTTGGCGTCTTCCAGCACGCCGTCGGTGCGCAGATCAAGATCCCCCGACACCGCCTCGGCCTTGATCCTGCCGCGCAGCGCGCCGCGCAGCTCGACATCGCCGCTGACGGTTTCCACATCGACCATGGTGGCGGCGTTCAGGTTGAGCAGCAGGTCACCGCTGACCGAGTCGACTTCCACCTCGGCGCTGGCCGATCCAGCGCTGACATCGCCGCTGACCGTCTCCAGCACCAGGCGCGATCCGTCCACTCCCTTGACCTCGATAGAGGCGCTGACCGTCCGCGCGGTCAGCGACACGGTCCTGGGCAGCTCGATGCGCAGATGGCTGTCGCCGAGGTCCGAACCGCCCCACCAGCGGCCCCAGCCACCTCCCGACTCGGGATAGTCGACCTTGATCCGGAGCCGCTTGGCATCGCCTTCGATCAGCAGATCGCGCGCGCCGTCGCCAAGCGAGCCACGGATCACGACGACATCGCCGCTGCCGCCGGTGATCACCAGGCTGCCGCGCATGTTCTGGATCTCGACTGCGGCATCGGCTGCCAGCGACCGGGTTTCATCGACCGCACGTTCGGCATGCGCCTGTGGCGGCGTGGCCAGCAGGAACAGGCAGAGTGCGATTCCTGCGGGGCGGAAGGCATTGGCGTTCATGGCGTACTCCTTGGTGGACTCAGCCGAGTGCGGCGCGCTGGCTAAGGCGTAGTCGTTGATCATAGGTGCGGCGCAGCTGGTGCAGGACGAGCAGGGCCTGCGGGTCTGCCTCCAGCGCCCGGTGCAGGCGCTCGGCATCGCGTTCCAGATCATCGGCGATGCCGCGCAAGGGCAGTGGCAAGGGCGCTGCACTGACCTCGGCAAGGGCAGCCTGATACTGGATGGCCATGGCGTCGGCATCGCGGACCAGCCCGGCGGGCGTCGAGTCCTGCGTCGTGGTCCCCGGCGGGCCTTGCCAGAGCAGCACAGCCGGCATTGCCAGCAGCAGCGAGGCGGCAAGTGCGAACCACCAGGGGCCAGCCCGCCGAGTGGCGCGCGGGCCGAGCCGGGCGGCGATGCCAGGCCAGAGGTCGCGAGCGGGCTGCCGATCCTGGCGCAGCGCGCGCAAGGCCTGTCGTTCGAGCAGATCGTTCATGGTCGGTGTCCCTCCAATCGCTCGCGCAGCAGCTGCCTGGCGCGGTGCAGGTGCGCCTTGGAGCTGCCGCTTGCCATTCCCAGCTGGGCGGCTATTTCTTCGTGGGTCCAGCCTTCGACATCGAACAGCACGAGCACGGCCCGCGCCCGCGGCGGCAGGCTGGCGACGGCGCGGTCGAGATCGAGCCGGGCGCTGGCCGATCCAGTCGGCGAAACAGCCTGTTCAAGACCGGCATCGTCGGTTTCGCGATCCTCGGCGCCGCTGCGCGCCCGCAGGTCCATCATCGCGGTGTTGATCGCCACCCGATGCAGCCAGGTGCCGAAGGCGGAATCGCCGCGAAAGCCCGGCAGCGCCTGCCAGGCCTTGACGAAGGCGTCCTGGGTGAGCTCCTCGGCGCGCGCGTGCTGACCACCCAGCAGGCGCCAGATCGCGCCGTAGATTCGACCCACGTGCTGGCGGTAGAGCATCTCGAAGGCGTCGCGGTCCCCGGCTGAGGCGCGGCTGACGGCAGCGCGCTCGTCGAAGGCATCCAGGTTGGCGGCAGGGGCGGTCACGACCAGCATGATCGCTTGGATGCGGCCAGGCGCGCGACGGTTTAGCCCGGACATTTCTGCCCGGGTCAGGCAGCGTTGGCCTGCCGCTGGCGGTGCGCCTGCGCTGCGCCGCTGACCGTAGCGAAGTGAATGTCGACGATGTCCTCGACCTGTTCGGCATAGCCGCCGGCCATGACCACGGCGGCGGGCAGGCCGGCCGCGGCAAGCCGGTCGAAGACCAGTCGGTCGCGCTGCAGCAGTCCGGGCTTGGACAGCGCAAGGTAGCCCAGGCGGTCGCCGACGAAGGGATCGGCGCCGGCGAGATAGATCGCCGCGTTGGCCTCGGCGCGGTTGATCGCCTCGGGCAGCCAGCGCGCCAGCGCATCCAGGTAGGCCGCATCGCCGGCACCGTCAGGCAAGGGCACGTCGAGGTCCGAGGGCGGCTTCACTGCGGGATAGTTGCGCGCGGCGTGCACGGAGAAGGTAAAGATGTCCGGGTCCTCGGCGCACAGGGCAGCGCTGCCGTCGCCCTGATGGACGTCGAGGTCGACAATCAGCACACGCTGCGCCCGGCCGTGATGGCGCGCGTGGCGCGCCGCGATGACGGCATCGTTGAACACGCAGTAGCCGCCGCCGCGCGCATAGCCGGCATGGTGGGTGCCGCCGGCGAGATTGACCGCGAGTCCGCCGCTGTCCAGCGCCGAGCCCAGCGCGCCAATGGTGCCGCCGACCGAACGCCGCGAGCGTTCGACCATCTGCGGCGACCAGGGAAAGCCGATCCGCCTCAGCAGGGCCGGGTCGAGGGTGCCGCTGAGCACGCTGCGCACATAGTCCGGGCAGTGCACGCGCAGCAGGTCCGATTCGGTCGCGGCGGCAGGCTCGCGAAGGGCGATGCCAAGCCGCGCGGACGCCTCCGCCACGCGCTCGTGCAGCAGGCGGTACTTTCTCATCGGGAAGCGATGCCCGTCGGGCAGGGGCAGCTCGAAGTGATGGCAGTAGAAGACGTCCATCAGGGCATCCTGCGCGACGCGCCGCGAGGCTGGCGACAAGGCCCCGGGCCCGGGAATGCCGGGCCGCGGGACCAGGTGGGTCGCGAATCAGCCGTTGGCGGCGCGCGCCACCGGTACCGGAGTGCGCTGCGCCAGCGCATCGGCAACCCGCGCCCGCTCAGCCTTGAGCGCCTCCGGCATGCGCGGTCCGAAACCCTCGAGGTAGTCGCCGATCGAAGCCAGCTCGCTGCGCCAGCCTTCGATATCCACGGCGAGCAGCGCATCCAGCGCAGCCGGCGTCAGCGACAGGCCCTCGACGCGCAGGTCGGCAGGACCCGGCACGAAGCCGATCGCGGTCTCGGTCGCTGCGGCATGACCTTCGATGCGGCCGATCATCCATTCGAGTACGCGCAGGTTGTCGCCGAAGCCGGGCCACAGGAACTTGCCGTCGGCGCCCTTGCGGAACCAGTTGACGTGGAAGATCGCCGGCAGCTTCAGCTCGGGCCGATCGAAGCTCAGCCAGTGGGCGAAGTAGTCGGCAAAGTTGTAGCCACAGAACGGCTTCATCGCCATCGAGTCACGGCGCATCACGCCGACCGCGCCGGTCGCGGCAGCGGTGGTCTCGGAGCCCATCGCCGCGCCGACCAGGACGCCGTGGCGCCAGTCGCGGGCCTGGAACACCAACGGCACCAGGGACTCGCGGCGCCCGCCGAAGACGATTGCCGAGATCGGCACGCCCTGCGGATTCTCGGCCTCGGGCGACCAGCTCGGGCACTGCCTGGCGCTGACCGTGAAGCGCGCATTGGGATGCGCGGCCGGACCGTTGGCGCGGTCGAACGGGCGCCCCTGCCAGTCCAGGGCCGGTACGCCGTCGAGGCCTTCCCACCAGGGCTGGTTGTCCGCGGTGGTGCCGACATTGGTGAAGATCGCATCGCGGTCGAGCATGGCCAGCGCGTTGGGATTGGTGCTCTGGCTGGTGCCCGGAGCGACCCCGAAGTAGCCGGCCTCGGGATTGATTGCCCACAGCCGGCCATCCGCACCGGGCTTCATCCAGCAGATGTCATCGCCAACGGTCCAGACCTTCCAGCCCTTCTCGCGATAGGCCGGCGGCGGGATCAGCATGGCCAGGTTGGTCTTGCCGCAGGCGCTGGGGAAGGCGGCGGCAACGTAGTGGGTCTTGCCCTCCGGATTCTCGATGCCGACGATCAGCATGTGCTCGGCGAGCCAGCCCTCCTGGCGCGCCTGCCAGGAGGCAATGCGCAGGGCGTGGCACTTCTTGCCGAGCAGGGCATTGCCGCCGTAGCCGGAGCCAAACGATTTGATCGTCAGCTGCTCCGGGAAATGCATGATGAAGCGGCGCTCCGGATCCAGCTCACCGGTGGAATGCAGACCGCGGACGAAATGCCCCTCGCGTTCGATCCGCGCCAGCGCCGCCGCGCCCATCCGGGTCATCATCCGCATGTTGGCGACGACGTAGGGACTGTCGGTGATCTCGACCCCGCAGCGCGACAGCTCGGAGTCGATCGGCCCCATGCAATAGGGAACGACGTAAAGGGTGCGCCCCTTCATGCTGCCGGCGAACAGCGCGTCAATCTTCTGGTGCGCCTCCTCGGGCGCCATCCAGTGGTTGTTCGGACCGGCCGCGTCGCGCTCCGTGGTGCAGACAAAGGTCAGGTGCTCGACCCGCGCCACGTCACCCGGATGCGAGCGATGCAGGAAGCAGTTCGGATGCGACTCCGGATTGAGCGGCAGCAGCACGCCGGCGTCGAGCATCTCGCGCTGTAGCGCCTCCAGCTCGGCGGACGAGCCGTCACACCAGTGGATGGCGTCGGGCTGGGTCAGGCGGGCGACTTCCTCCACCCATTGATTGAGCGCGGCGAGCTGGCTGGCCATGTGCGTTGCGACTCCTCGACCGATCGGTCGGCTAAACGGGAAAGGGAGGCGGGGCGCGGGTCGCGCCAGGCGCGGAAAGGACTTGGGATTTTACCATGCATACGTATGCAGGCCCGGGCAAACGGTAGATAGCGCACACGGCCGGCACCGGCTTCAGGCGGTCGGGATCAGCGTCGCCATCACGTGCTCGACGTAGGCCTCGAACTCATCGAGGCTCAGCCGTGGCTGACGCAGCTGCAGCGAGAGCTGAAGGAAGCCGACATAGGCCGAGTAGGTCAGCCGGGCGCGGTGGATGGCGTCGGTGCGGGCCATGCCGATCTGGCGGAAGGCCAGCTGCAGATAATCGAGGCGTCGCTTGGAGACGCGCTCCATGACCGGCTGCACGACCGGATGGTCGAGCGCCTTGAGCAATTCGCTATAAATAATGTGCGACTTGGCCTCATGGGCAACCCGGCGGAACAGCTCGCGCAGCCGCTCGCGCGGGTCGTCGATGCCTTCGAGGCGGGCGAACACTTCTTCCAGCTCGGACTGCTCCCAGCGCTCCAGCGAGGCTTTCAGCAAGGCGTCGCGCGATGGAAAGTGCCAGTAGAAACTGCCCTTGGTAACGCCCAGCCGACGCGCCAGCGGCTCTACCGCAAGGCCGGCAACGCCGCTCTCGGAAATCATGTCGAGGCCGCCCTGGGCCCAGTCAGCCGCGGAGAGCCGGCTATTGCGTTCGAGTTTGCGTACGGCTTCTGGCATGGCGGCGAAGTCTAGCAGTCTGTGGGCCTGTACCTGTGCCGGGTACAGGTCCGAAGCTGGGACGGTCGTGCGGCTCGTAGGCGTCGGACAAACCGCGCCGCCGATGCCGTGCACGAACCGCTCTACCGGCCCCGGGGAACAGCGACCACTTCGCCGCTGCGCTCGTGCCGCCATGGCTCGCCGTCCGGGCTTGCTGTGGCGGCATGACGCCGACCTGTCATCAAGCTGACCGCCGGCCTTCACGAAACTACCATACTCTAGCGTATTGACAAGCGCCCCGAGCCTTTCCATACTGCGGCGTATGGCCGCCTGTCCCGCCAGCATGAAGCCTGTCCCCAGCGCCGTCCATCTGCGTACCCAGGATGGTGTCGGCCTGCGCCTTGACCGCTTTGCCGCGGCGGGCCGTCCACTGCTGTTTACCCACGGCTTCGGACAGACCCGCGGCGCCTGGTCAGCCAGCGCCGGTCAGCTGGCGCAGTGCGGCTATGCAGCCTATACCCTGGATGCCCGGGGCCACGGCGACAGCGAGCGCAATCCGCCGGACCGGCCCTACCATTTCGAACAGTTCATCGACGATGTCCATGCCGTGGCGCGCAGCCTGCCGGCGCCTCCGGTGCTGGTCGGCGCCTCGATGGGCGGACTGGTGGCAATCGCCGCGCAGTCTCGGCACCGCTGCTTTGCCGCCATGGTCCTGGTCGACATCGCGCCGCGCTGGGATTCACGCGGCGTCGAGCGCATCCTTGGTTTCATGGGATCCCATCCTGACGGTTTCGACAGCCTTGAGGCAGCCGCGGACGCCATCGCGGCGTATCTGCCGCATCGCCCCCGCAAGTCGTCCGAGGCGCTGAGAGCCGTGCTCAGGGAGCGCGCCGATGGACGCTGGTGCTGGCACTGGGATCCGCGCCTGCTCAACGATGTAGGCCGCGCCGGCGAGGCAGCGCAGGAAGGCCTTCGGCAGGCTGCGCGTTCCATCGACATTCCCACCCTGCTGGTCAGCGGTGGCCTGAGCGATCTGATCGGCGACCAGCACGTCAACGACTTCTTGCAGCTGGTGCCACACGCCGAGCACCGGCGCATCGCGGAGGCCACGCACATGGTGGCTGGCGACCAGAACGATCAATTCACCAACGCCATCGTGGCGTTTCTCGACGCCGCAGCCCCCGCCGCGGCAGCAACCGGAGCGTAGTCATGAGTGTCATCACGCCCTTCCTTGCCTTGCTGCTCGCCGGCCTGGCCGCAGCCTACTTCCGCGTCTCGCTCAAGACCTGGGCGATCATCAGCGCCGCAGCCCTGGGCCTTGGCCTGCTGGCCGCCGCCAGCGTTGTCGCGACGATCATTGCGGCCCTGCTGTTCGCCCTGGTCGCCGGCCCGCTGCTGCATACGCCGACGCGCCGTCAGCGGCTGACCGCGCCGCTGCTGAAGATCTATACCAAGATGCTGCCGCAGCTCTCGGATACCGAGAAGACCGCGCTGGAGGCCGGCACGGTCGGCTTCGAGGGCGAGCTGTTCTCCGGCATGCCGAAGTGGAAGCAGCTGCTCTCCCAGCCCAAGCCTGAGCTGACCCCGGAAGAGCGCGCCTTTCTGGATGGCCCGGTCGAAGAAGTCTGCAAGATGACCAACGACTGGGAGATCACCCACGATCGCGCCGACCTGTCGCCGGAGATCTGGGAGTACCTGAAGAAGCAGAAGTTCTTCGGCATGATCATTCCCAAGCAGTTTGGCGGCCTGGGCTATTCGGCCCTGGCCCACCACAAGGTGATCCAGAAGCTGGCCTCGATCTCCTCGAGCCTGAGTTCGACAGTCGGCGTGCCCAACTCGCTGGGCCCGGCCGAGCTGCTCCTGCACTACGGCACCGACGAGCAGAAGAACCACTACCTGCCGCGCCTTGCCGACGGCCGCGAGATCCCCTGTTTTGCGCTGACCGGCCCGAGCGCCGGCTCCGACGCCACCTCGCTGCCTGACTACGGCATCGTCTGCGAAGGCGAATGGGAAGGCGCCAAGGTGCTCGGCGTTCGGCTCAACTTCGACAAGCGCTACATCACCCTGGCCCCGGTGGCGACGGTGATCGGTCTGGCCTTCCGCCTGTACGACCCGGACGGCCTGCTCGGCGACGAGAAGGACCGCGGCATCACCCTGGCCCTGGTCCCGCGCAATACGCCGAAACTGGAAGTCGGACGTCGCCACTTCCCGCTCAACTGTGCCTTCCAGAACGGCCCGGTTCGCGGTGAGGACGTGTTCCTGCCGCTGTCGCAGCTGATCGGCGGCGAGGACTTCATCGGCCAGGGCTGGCGCATGCTGGTCGAGTGCCTGTCGGTGGGCCGCGCGATCACCCTGCCCTCCACCTCGAGTGGCGCGGCGAAACTGGCTGCTGTGGTCACCGGCGCCTATTCGCGCATCCGCAAGCAGTTCGGTCTGTCGATCGGCCGCTTCGAGGGCGTCGAGGAAGCGCTGGCGCGGATCGCCGGCAACGCTTATGCGGTGAGCGCGCTGTCCGAGATGACCGCGGCTGCGGTGGATCGCGGCGAGAAACCCGCGGTGCCCTCGGCGATCGCCAAATACCACTGCACCGAAATGGCCCGCCAGGTCGGCCAGGACGCCATGGACATCCACGGCGGCAAGGGCGTGATCCTCGGCCCGCGCAACTATCTGGGCCGCGGCTGGCAGGCGGCGCCGATCTCGATCACCGTCGAGGGCGCCAACATCATGACCCGCTCGCTGATGATCTTCGGCCAGGGCGCGATCCGCTGCCATCCCTGGGTGTTGAAGGAAATGCAGGCGGCAACGCATCCGGATCCGGAGACTCGCCTGCGCGAGTTCGACCGCACCCTGTTCGGGCATATCGGCTTTGCCGTTTCCAATGCGGTGCGCAGCTTCGTGCTAGGCCTGACCGGCGCGCGCATCGGCGCGGCGCCCGGCGACCGTACCACCAAGCGCTACTACCGCAAGCTCAACCGCTACTCGGCCAACCTGGCGCTGGTCGCGGACACCTCGATGCTGCTGCTGGGTGGCAAGCTGAAGTTCAAGGAGCGCCTGTCGGCGCGTCTGGGCGACGTGCTCTCCCAGCTGTACATCGCCAGCGCCATGCTCAAGCGCTACGAGGACATAGACCGTCCGCAGGCCGAGCAGCCGCTGCTCGCCTACGCCTTCCACGACGCCTGCCACAAGATCGAGCTGGCGCTGTCGACGGCCCTGCGCAACTTCCCGATCCGCCCGGCTGGCTGGCTGTTGTGGGCGCTGGTATTCCCCTGGGGCCGCCGCGCGCAGGCGCCGTCCGATCGGCTGGGCCATCGCGCTGCAGCCCTGCTGATGAGCCCCTCGGACACCCGCGACCGGCTGGGCGAGGGCGTGTTCCTGACCCCTTGCGAGAACAACCCAGCCGGGCGCATCGACGCTGCCCTGCCCAAGGTGATCGCCGCCGAGCCGGTGGAACGCAAGTTCCTCAAGCTGGTCAAGAACGGCGAGCTGACCGCCAAGGATTACGACGGTCAGCTGCAGGAAGCCCAGCTCAAGGGCATGCTCAGCGCCGAGGACATCGCCCTGCTGCGCGAGCTGCAGGTCCTGGTCCACGACGCGATCACGGTCGACGACTTCGATCCGGCCGACCTTGAATCCGCCGCGCTGCGGCGCAAGCAGTCCGAGCGCAAGGCGGCCTGACCCAACAGGCTGTTCAATCACGACGGCGGGCTGGTCCCGCCGTCTTTTTTTGGAGTCGCCCGATGGCCGAGAAACTGCCCTCCACCCTGTCGATGTACCGCAAGTTGGCCCGTCTGTCGCCGTCGGGCTGGCTGTTCTCCCGCGCGGTGTGCTTTCGCGCGCCCTACTTCGCCAGCATCAAGCCGCTGGTGACCCGGCTCGAGCCCGGCATATGCGTGGCCGAGATCGCGCACCGGCGCCGCGTGCAGAACCACATCGGCACGGTGCATGCGATCGCCCTGTGCAACCTTGCCGAACTCACCGCGGGCCTGCTCTCCGAAGCCTCGCTGCCAACCTCGATGCGCTGGATCCCGAAGGGCATGGAGGTCGAGTACGTGGCCAAGGCCAGCGGCCGGATGCACGCTGAAGCGCGGCCGGCGATAGCCGCGGTCCACGCCGATGAAGGCTACGAGCTGCCGATCAAGGTCAGCGTGACCGACCCCGGTGGCACGGAAGTGTTCCGCGCCACGATCCGCATGTGGGCCACGCCGAAGCGCGGCCGCTGAAGCGCGCAGGCTGAGCGGCGCTCGGCTCAGCGCGATGTCGGCATGCAGTCGCGGCGCTGCAGCGACTCGCCCCGCTTGCAGCGCCGCGGATCGCGTTCGTCCAGGGCCAGCACCGCGCCCTGGCTCTCGCCGTGGCCGGTGCGCCGGTCATAGGCAGCATTGCGCAGGGCGAGCCGGCTGAGCGCGGCCAGTCGGATGCCCATGACCTCGCGACGCAGGGCCCCGCAGTCGGCTGCCGTCTTGCCCAGGGCGGCGACCCGTTCGACCAGCTCGGTGGCCGAGACCAGCACCCGATCACGATGCCCTGCCTCGTGCTCGACCAGTCCGGCAAGGGTCTCCTCCCAAGCCGTGCGCAGGGTCTGGCCCGGCTCCCATTGCGGACGCCAGCGCGGCAGCCAAAGCTGAAGATCGACGCTTACCCGCGCCTCCCGCAGCCGGCACAGCGGGCCGTCCGGCTGCAGTTCGTAGCGCAGCGTCAGGTCGACCTTGAGCAGGCCGTGCGAGGGACGCCCGGAGCGCGACTGCGGGCGGTTGGCGTCGACCTGCACGCGCAGCGCCTCGATCGTGGTCGCATCCACCGGGTAGAAGTGCTGGCTCTCGGACAGCGCGAACGGCAGCTCGCCGGCCAGCACCGGCAGCGCGCTGGCCAGTCCGATCAGGGCGAACAGCAGCCCGCTTGGCGCCCACGCCTTCAAGGCTATTCGGCAATCGGCCGCAGGCGGATGCGCAGGGCGGTGAAGTAGACGTGGGTCAGGCCTTCAAATGCGGAGTCGGTGCCGGCAACTACCCACAGCCTGCCCTGCGCATCGGTGCGCGAGGCAAAGGCCTGGCCTGAGGTCGTCAGCGTCTTCAGCTCCCACTCGCCGTCCGGGCCATCTTCGCAGTCCTGGGTGTTCGACAGGTTTCCGGCCACCACCGCGTGGGCGCCGCCCTGGGACTGCTGACCAAAGTCGAAGTTAAGGCGCAACGTGGCCACGCCGCCTTCGTCGACCACTACGGTATCCGGCTCGAAGCCGAGCGCGCCGAGCTTGACGTAGACGCTCTCGCCGGGCGAACCGCCGACCCCGGCGCAGCCGGTCGGCACCGAGCTTGCCAGCTCAAGCTCGATCTCGGTGCGGTAGCTGGTGTCCGGCAGCAGGCCCTGCAGCGGCGCGCTGATCAGCATGGCGAGATCATCGGAGCGATTGTGACCGGTGAGCCGCAGGCCACCGCGGCCGGCCAGCGGATCGGGAAGCTTTTCCCAGGCGAAGTCCAGCTCGTAGATCTCCTGATCATCCCGCGGCAAGTCGGCGAACAGCGGCGCAAAACCGTTGGCTCCGCGCTCGAAGACCAGAACGCGCTGCTCGTCGAATTCCTCTTCCACATTGCAGCGCGCGCCCTGTACCGAGGTCAGCCGCTGCAGGGCCAGCTCGCCGTCGGGCAAGCCGCTGCCCTGTCCGACATAGCTCAGGGTTGCCTGGGTGCAGCCGGCGAAATCGACGCGCAGCATGCCCGCCGCGCTGAACTGCGCCGCTGGCTGCTCGGGCAGGGTGACGAAGCGTCCGCCGCTGGCGCGGCTGAGCGGCACCTCCACCGCCCCGTCCTCGGCCTTGCCGAGACCGAACAGCCAGAGCGGGTTGCCCTCGGCATCGAAGGTGTACCAGGTCAGCGCCACCCGTCCGGCGTCGAGCACGTCGATCTGCAACCCCTGACCATCGGATTCGGGCGTGAACCAGAGCCCGCCGATGTCGCCGCGCAGGCCGACCGGATCGGCGCCGGGCTGCTGGGCAAACAGCGGCGCACTGAGCGCGGCGAAGACCAGGACAAGACAGGAACGGCGAAAAGCGCTGAACGGCTGCATGGGTGCTCCAGAGGGCGGGGTGTCCGGGAAGGAGACGCAGCATGCTCCCGAACCGTCGCACGCGGCAACGGCAGGTTCAGGAGCGCAGCCCCCGTTGCCCCGCGGCATCATCAGCCCTGCCCCGGACTCAGCGCGGTGGCCCGGGCAACCGGCGCTGCTCGCGCCACAGGCGGAAGCCTGCAAAGCCAAACACCAGGGCGATCAGCATGCCGGTACCGAAGACGGCCACGCTGCCGAACGCCGACAGCAGCTTGTGCGACCAGACGAAGGTCAGATCGGCACCGCGGTAGACCACGGTGTCGATGGCGGCGCCGGCCTTGTAGCGCCACTCCCGAGGCACCTGGGTATAGACCGACTCGCGGGCCGGCTTGTGCAGGCAGAACTCTCCGCTGCGGGTCATCACCTGGACCACGGCGAGCAACAGCGGCAAGGGTGAAGCGGCGAGAGCGGCATAGCCGAGGAAGATCGCCCCGGCGGGGATCAGCAGGGCCGGCGCGATGCCGAATCGCGACAGCAGCCAGCGGGTGATGAACAGCTGGACGAACAAGGTCAGCGCATTGATCGCCAGGTCGATGTTGGCGTAATAGGCCGTGGCTTCGCGCGAGTCCGGGTAGAACTGCCGCACCAGCGCTGCCTGCTCGTTGTAGAGCAGGGTCCCCACGCCGACTCCGGCGACCAGGACCAGGGCCATCCAGCGCAGCAGGGGCTCGCGGGCAATCAGGGTCAGACCGGCGAGTATCTGTCCGCCCATCGGGCGCTCGCCATCGCGTTGTCCGCGCGCCTGCTCGCGCGCCGCGGCCCAGTGGCGCAGGCGCATCTGGGCCACCACGCACAGACAGAGCAGGCCTGCCGAGATCAGCATCAGGTTGCCGATGCCGATCCGCTCGACCAGCACCCGGGTGATGATCGGGCCGAGCAAGGCGCCAAGCGTGCCGGCGGCGCCGATGTAACCGTAGTAGGCGCGCGCTTCGCTGGTGTCGAAGACATCCGCCATGAAGCTCCAGAACACCGCCACGGCGAACAGGTTGAACACCGCGATCCAGAGGAAGAAGGCCATGCCGCGGCCGGGCATGCCAGCCTCGAAGGCCAGGTAAAACAGCAATAAGGTAGCGATGAAGAAGCCGTACACCGCGGGCAGGAAGACGCGACGCGGAAAGCTGCTGACCAAGGCCCCATAGACCGGCTGCAGCAGGAGCATGATCAGGAAGGTGCCGGTGAACAGCGCCTGCAGGACGAAATCTCCCAGGGCCACGCCGCGCGCGGCGAAGAACTCGATCATCGCCGGCGGGAATACCGCCTGCACATCGCCCGAGGCGGCCATCGCCTCACGCACCGGGCGCAGCACGTAGTAGCCGCTGAGCAGGCAGAAAAAGTACAGGAAGGCCCAGAGCAGCGGTGGCGATTCGCGCAGCGCGCTGCGCAGCAGGCGCAGCCGCGCGGAAAGAGCGAAAGGTCGGTTCAATCGGGAGCCTGGCAGCCGGCGCGGTTGTGCCCCGCACGGTAACGGTCCGCTGTCTGCAGGACAATCCGGGACTTGCCCGTGGGTGCGCGTTCGCAGACCAGGAATGCTGCGCTGCAACGTAAGTCCGAGCATTTACTCTATGCCGGCCGCCTAGTGTCGGGTGAGCAGGCCAAGCCGCCCGAGCGGAATTCCCCGCGAACCGAGCCGCCGGCCATCACGGCATCCCCAGCGTCGCGGATGCTCCCTCCCCGCTCCGCAGGAGCTCCGAGAAGGCGCCGCCACCGGAATGTCCCGTTCGTTCGATTACATCATTGTTGGCGCAGGCTCGGCCGGCTGCGTGCTCGCCCACCGGCTGAGCGCCGATCCGTCCGTATCGGTCCTGCTGCTCGAGGCCGGGCCGCGCGACTGGCACCCGTTCATCCATATGCCGGCAGGCATCGCCAAGCTGGTCGGGCGCAAGGGCGTGAACTGGGACTACAGCACCGAGCCCGAGCCAGCGCTCGACGGCCGCCGCCTGTGGTGGCCGCGCGGCAAGGTGCTCGGCGGCTCCAGCTCGATCAATGCGATGTGCTACATCCGCGGCGTGCCCGGCGACTACGCCCAGTGGGCAACCGAAGGCGCCAGCGGCTGGGACTGGGACAGCGTGCTTCCCTACTTCCGCCGCTCCGAGCACAACACCCGCGGCGCCGATCCCCTGCATGGCGATGCCGGCCCGCTGGGCGTGTCCGACCTGCGCTATCACAACCCGCTGTCCGACGCCTTCCTCGCCGCCGCGGCCGAGGCTGGCCACCCGTCGAGCACGGACTTCAATGGCCCGCATCAGGAAGGCTTCGGCTTCTACCAGGTGACCCAGAAGGAAGGCGCCCGCTGCTCCTCGGCCAAGGCCTATCTGGAGCCGGCGCGCGACCGGCCAAACCTCAGCGTGGTTACCGGCGCGCAGGCGCAGCGCGTGCTGCTGGAGCGTGGCCGTGCCATCGGCGTGCGTTACCGCAAGGGCAGCCAGCAGATCGATGCGCGGGCGAATGCCGAGGTCCTGCTTGCCGGTGGCGCGCTCAACTCGCCCCAGCTGCTGATGCTCTCGGGCATCGGTCCGGCGGCGCATCTGCGCGCGCACGACATCGCTGTCGAGGTCGACCTGCCCGGCGTTGGCGCCAACCTGCAGGATCATCTGGACGTCTGCAGCATCGACCGCTGCCGCACCGCGATCACTTACGACCGCACCAACGACCTCAAGATCGCCTTCGACTACTACCTGTTCCGCAAGGGTCCGGGCACCTCGAACATCGCCGAGACTGGTGGCTTCGTGCGCTCGCGGCTGGCCGAAGATGATCGCTGCGACCTGCAGTTCCACTTCGTGCCGGCCATTCTCGACGACCACGGCCGCAACCGGCTGCCGGGCAATGGCTACACCCTGCACGCCTGCGTGCTGCGCCCGAAGAGCCGCGGCCGCCTTGAGCTGGCCTCAGCCGACCCGCAGGCCAAGGTGCGAATCTTCGCCAACTACCTCAGCGACGAGGGCGGCAGCGATCTGGCGCGGATGATCGAGGCACTCAAGGTCTCCCGCCACCTGCTCGCCCAGCCGGCCCTGTCAGGCTTTCGCGATGGCGAGATGTTCCCCGGCCAGGCGGTGCGCAGCGACACCGAGATCGCCGCCTTCATCCGCGCCAAGGCGGAGACCATCTACCACCCGATCGGCACCTGCAGGATGGGCCAGGACGAGGGCGCGGTGGTCGATCCGACGCTGCGCGTGCGCGGGGTCGACGGACTGCGGGTGATCGATGCTTCAGTGATGCCGAGCCTGATCGGCGGCAATACCAATGCGCCGACGATCATGATCGCCGAGCGCGCCAGCGACCTGATCCTGCAAGCCGCCAGCAACAACCAGCCCCGCCGGGTCGCCTGAACCGCGCCGCCGGCGTGATTCAGGCGTGCGGGCAAGATCCCTGACACTGTCGATCCCGCTGCGCGGCTCCGCGCAAAACGTTCCCGCGAAGCAGAACAGCTGTGCAATGCGCGCGCTTGGCAAGGGCTTTGCGCGGTGCAACGCAGCGACAGCTTGCATGTCCCGTTGCGCGTCCGTGGACCCCGGGGGCAGGCCCCTGATCAGGCCCTCGTCGACTGCTGGTGGCGCGGCCGCGTGCGCTGTTCGACCACCGGCGGCAGCGGGCAGTGCAGGCAGGCGCAGACCGCGCGGATCAGCTCGGACTCGGAGACGCTGATCCGGCCGTCATGGCTGATCGCCACCACCAGGCCTTCGATGAGCAGCTCCTTGCCGTGCGGGTCGAGACCGTCGAGCTCGGCCAGCGCTGCATCCATCGCGTCGATCCAGCGTCGCGGCGGGGTGAACTCGAAACGCGCGCCGGGCAGCACGGCCAGCAGGCCCGCGACATAGGCCCGGCGCATCGGCTCGGGATCGTCGTAGCCATAGCTGACCAGTACCGAAAACAGGTCGGCCAGGGATCCCTTGCAGTCAGCCAGCTTGCGCCGCCCGGCGGCGCGGTAGCGTGCCGGGTCGAGGGCTTCGACGACCTGGGTCTGCAGCATCTTCGACAGGCAGTAGTCGAACAGGCTGACCTTGCCATCGATATGCACCAGGCGCTGCGCGCACTTCACCAGCCCTTGCAGCGACTCACGCGATTGCCGGCGCAGCGCGGGAAAGGTCAGCGCGGCCATCGGCAGGCGCAAACTGGGGTGCAGGATCTCGCAGTGCGGCAGGATCACCGCCACCCGTTCGGCAGCATCCTCGTCCAGCACCACGGCCACCTCCGCCAGCTGACGGGCGCGGATCGCACGATCCTTATCGACCAGCAGGGCCAGAAGCAGGGCAGCGGCACGCTGCGCGTCGCGGGCAGCATCGGTCAGCGCCTCGGGCATCAGGCGGTGCAGGCCGGAAGCGCGCCGCGTGTCATCACCAATCGGTTGCGCGATGCGCGCCGAGGTCGTGCCCGGCACCGGACGCAGCTGGGCATCGGCCTTCGGCAGGACGTTCACCGCGCCGATCGATGCATCGCCGACGAGGCCAAGGGCGACGTCCTCGTCGAGCCCCGCCGGCGGCGACTGGTCCCAGCGCAGACTCAGCTCGGCCAGACGCTTTTCGTTGAAGGCCGGGTCCAGCACGCGGATGCGTTCGACCAGGGGCGGATGGGTGGCGAACCACGACGAGTAGGGCCGCCACTCGCCGAACAGCATGTGGCTGACTTCCTCCGCCCGCGCATTGCCAAGGCCCGAGCCTTCGGCCAGCCCGGCGATCTTCTTCAGCGCGCCGGCAAGCCCGGCGCTTTGCCGGGTGAACTGCACCGCGCTGGCATCCGCCAGCACCTCGCGCGAACGCGCGATGCCGGCCTTGATCAGGCGAGCGAAGAACACCCCAATGGCTCCCACCGCCAACAGCCCCAGCCCGCCGATCACGAGCGGCGCCGCGCTGCGCGAGTTGCCTCGGCCCAGGTGCAGCAGCTGGCGGCCGAGCACGCCGATCACCACGATGCCGAAGAGCAATCCCATCAGCCGCATGTTGAGCCGCATGTCGCCATTGAGGATATGGCTGAACTCATGCGCCACCACCCCCTGCAGCTCGTCACGGTTGAGCTTCTCCAGCGCGCCGCGGGTCACAGCGACAGCGGCGTCGCTCGGCGAGTAGCCGGCGGCGAAAGCGTTGATCGCACGCTCATCGTCGAGAACGAAGATCGCCGGCACCGGCAGGCAGGCGGCGATCGCCAGTTCCTCGACCACGTTGCGCAGGCGGCGGTCGTGCGGGTCGATGCAGTCGGCCAGCACTTCCCTGCCGCCGAGCAGCTGGGCTACCTCGCCTCCGCCGCGGCGCAGCGAGCGCGAGCGATACCAGGACGCGCCCAGCACCAGCAGCATCACCGCCGCGGCGACCGTGGCCAGAATGCTGCCCTGGCTGGCAAGCCAGGCGCCGCCGCCACCCTGCTGCACGACGCCGTCGCGATCGAGCATCGCCAGCACCATCAGCACCACCAGGGACACCGCGGCGACCACGCAGATCACGGCTGCGGCAAACAGCAGGACCAGGCGCTTGGAGGCGCGCCGCGCGCTTTCCTGGCGCTGGAAGAAGTTTCCGGTCATGCCGCGCTGCGCGAATCAGCCGAAGGAAACCTTGGGCGCTTCCCGCTTGTGCACATCCGCCGCGGCGATCTCCAGCGGAGCCGCCATCGAGAAGCCGAAGCCGCTGGCGAACAGGTTGGCCGGGAAGGTTTCGCGGCGATTGTTGTAGACCATCACCTGATCGTTGTATGCCTGCCGAGAGAACGCCACCTTGTTCTCGGTCGAGCTCAGCTCCTCGGTGAGCTGCATCATGTTCTGGTTGGCCTTGAGGTCCGGATAGGCCTCGGACAGGGCAAACAGACGCCCGAGGGTCTGGCTGAGCGCATTCTCCGCGCCGGCCAGCTGCTGCATGGACTGCGCCTCGCCCGCGTGCCCCTTTGCCGCCTGGCTTGCCTGCATGGCCGAGTTGCGCGCCTTGATCACCGCCTCCAGCGTGTCCTTCTCGTGCGCGAGATAGGCTTTCGCGGTCTCCACCAGATTGGGGATCAGGTCATGCCGGCGGTTGAGCTGCACATCGATCTGCGCGTAAGCGTTGCGGAAGGCGTTGCGCGCGGTCACCAACCCGTTGTAGAGCCCTACGGCCCAGAGTCCGAAACCGGCAACCAGCACGAGAATCACGATCAACGTGGTCATCACAGCCCTCCCCTTTCCGTGAACCAAAACTAACAGCGTTTGCGCGGTGTCGGTAGCTCCATGCCGAAAACGACACTTGCGACGGGCCCGGGCGCGTTTGCGGGTTTAGAATCATGGCATGCCTCTGACTCGTTCCAGACTTACCTCCCGGCTCTTGCCAGGACGCTTTCTCGCACTCTTCGTGACCAGTCTCTTGTGCTGCGCCGGGGGCATCGCCCATGCCGGCGGCGAGCCCGCGGCCAGCAGTGCGCCCGCCAGCCAGCGCGACTTCAGCGCCCTCGTTCGCTATGCCGATGGCCTTGCACAGCAAGTGATCAGCCGCGGCCGCGTGGTCGGCATGTCGGTGGCGATCATCCACGAAGATCAGGTGCTGCTGCAGCGCGGCTATGGCGTGACGCAGGCCGGCAGCAGCGACAAGGTCAGTGGCGATACCGTGTTCCGGCTGGCCTCGCTGTCGAAGGCGTTCGCCGGGACCCTGGCTGGCCTGCTGGTTGAGGAAGGCGCGCTGCGCTGGGATTCGCGGGTAATCGACCCCTACCCCGCGTTTGCCCTGAACCGCGCCGGCGCCGCGCAGCAGGTCACCCTGCGCGACATCCTCAGCCATCGCCTCGGCCTTCCCTTCCATACCTATGATCGAGATCTGGAAGCCGACGAACCCTATCCGCTGCTGACCGCCAAGCTCGCCGAGGCACCGGCAACCTGCGACCCGGGCGACTGCTACGCATACCAGAACATCGCCTTCAGCCTGGTTTCCGACATGGTGTTCGCGGCCACCGGGGACTTCTTCACCCACCAGGTCGAGCGACGCATCTTCCATCCGCTGGAGATGTACACCGCAACCTATGGTCGCGATGCGCTCGAGGCCAGCGAGAGCTGGGCGCGGCCTCATGTTCGCGGACGTCGTGGCTGGGTCGCGGTGCGTCCAAAGGAGAGCTACTACCGAGTGCCTCCGGCTGCCGGAGTCAACGCCAGCGCCACCGACCTCGCGCGCTGGATGATCGCGCAGACCGGCGGTCGCCCCGACGTGCTCTCGCCCGAGCTGTTGGCAGACCTGCAGCTTCCCCAGGTGCGCACGCCCAACGAACTGCGCCGCAACGGTTGGCGCGGAGCGCGCCTGCGCGAAGCCGAGTACGCCACCGGCTGGCGGGTGTTCGACTACGCCGGCCGCAACCTCGTCTACCACGCGGGTGCCGTGCAGGGTTATCGCGCCATGCTCGGCATGTTCCCCGGATCACGCTTCGGCATCGTCGTACTCTGGAACTGCGAGAGCTCGGCGCCGTCAGGGCTGGTGCCCGCGGTGCTTGATCGCTATCTGGGCTTGCCGAGCCGCGACTGGACCGGTCTGGAACGGACGCCGCGTCGACCAGGGCGCAACTAGTGCCCTGTCCCTTGCAACAAGCTTTGACCTTCACCGAATCGCCGCGCCTGCGTCCGCCAAGCCGCCAGCGCAGTTCGCTTATTGCTCAGCCAACTGAAGCCCCGTCGTGCTTGCGCATCCGGTTTCAGGGCCTTGCGCGCAAGCAATCCGCAGCGGCATAAACAGCAACGCCGCGGCAAGCCGCGGCGAAGTCTGAAGGGAACCGACTTCTCCCGTCCGGGTGACGGGAGCAGTCGGCACTGCTCGGTGGTCGACGCTTAGAGCGGCGAAGCCATCGGTGCAGGTGCGGCGGGTGCCGCGTCGGCGGGCTTGGCTGCCTTCTTGCGTGCAGCCTTCTTCGGAGCCTTCTTTGCAGCCTTCTTGGGAGCCGCTTTCTTGGCCGGTGCCTTCTTCGGGGCAGCCTTCTTGGCGGCGGACTTCTTTACGACCTTCTTGGCTGCCGCCTTCTTGGCCGTAGCCTTCTTGACGACCTTCTTGGCCGCCTTCTTGGCTGCCGGCTTCTTGCCTGCGGCCTTCTTCGCCGTCGACTTCTTGGCTGTCGCCTTCTTGGCCGTCGCCTTCTTCACCGACTTCTTGGCCGCAGCCTTCTTGGCCGTTGCCTTCTTCGCCGTCTTCTTCACTGCCTTCTTGGCCGTGGACTTCTTCGCCGTTGCCTTCTTGGCGGTTGCCTTCTTGGCCGTGGCTTTCTTGGCAGCAGCCTTCTTGCCCGGCGCCTTCTTGGCGACTTTCTTCACCGCCTTGGTAGCGGCCTTCTTGACTGCGGTCTTCTTGACCGCAGCCTTCTTGGTGACTTTCTTCGCCGCCTTCTTGGCAGCGGGTTTCTTTGCACTTGCTTTCTTGGTGGCCATAACGCCCTCGCTCTTCGTCAGTGGGACTTGCTTGTACCCGGTGCGGCAGGGAGGCCGCATACGAAAACGCCCGCAGTTCCCTTCACTGCGGGCGTCTTGCGTTTGGTGGCGGTGACCGAGCGGCGATGGCGCTGCCGCGAATCGGGGGAGAAAAAGCCGCTCTCTTCGAAGTCGAAGGGATTCGCGTTGGAGTTTCCGCGTTTGCCGTAGAGCTTGCTTCGATCTCTATTCACCGCTTTCCGCAGATGGGTCTGCTGGGCGAAAGCTAATCACGTGCAATTCCACTGTCAACAAGTCAAGGGCTTTTTCTTTCGACGATTTCGCGCTGCGGCGCCGCCAACGCGCCAACGGCGCCAAATATACTTATCATGTCATTCAATCGACACTTGTCCAACCCCGCGTAATTACTTGCGAAAACGGATTTGCGGGCAAAGTAAGTGCTAAGTTGTACGAGAAAGCAACGATTCGCCCGCGTCATGCTGCCCGACCGCGGGCATTGCGCGGTGCAGCAGCGCCAGAGCGCGAATTTGCGCGGAATTCCGCTGTGTTGCATGTGCTTCCACAACGAGAAACCGCGGCCGGAGCCGCGGTTTCTTGTTGCACGTCGAGGGTGGCGCGAAGCTCAGTCGTCCTCGAGCTGCTCGGCGTACTCGTCCGGTCCGAGGAGCTCGTCCAGCTCGGACGGATCGTCTGCCTGGATCACGCAGATCCAGCCTTCTCCGAAGGCGTCGGCATTGATCGTCTCCGGCGCATCGCCGAGAGACTCGTTGATCGCAACGATCTTGCCCGACACCGGTGCATAGACATCGGATGCCGCCTTGACCGACTCGACCACGGCCACGCCGGCGCCAGCCTTGATATCGTCACCGACGTTGGGCAGCTCGACATAGACCAGGTCGCCCAGCGCACCCTGCGCGTGGTCGGAGATTCCGACGGTTACCCGCCCGCCCTCTTCCAGCCGCGCCCACTCATGCGACTTCAGGAACTTCAGATCACCGGGAATTTCTTTCATGACGGGCTCGCTCGATGGGAAGGACGGGTCGGAATTGTAACCGAGCAGGATCGCTCGGCAGGATTGCCGCGCGGGACCAGCTACAGCCCTTCGGCGGCCTTGCCGTCACGAACGAAGGGCGGCTTGAACAGGCGCAGCGGAACCTCGCGACCGCGGATATCGACACGCAGTCCGTCGAGGTCGCCGGCCGGCACCCGGATCAGCGCGATCGACTTCGACACGCTGGGTGAGAAGGTCCCGGACAGCACCTCGCCTTCGCCGGCATTGCACAGCACGCGCTGCCCGTGGCGCAGCACGCCCTTGTCATCCATCACCGCGCCGATCATCTGCCGCGGCGCACCGCTGGCGCGCTGTGCCTCGAGCGCGGGTCTGCCGATGAAGTTGCGCTCGCCTTCAAGGGCCACGGTCCAGGCAAGGCCGGCCTCGAAGGGCGTGCACTGCTCATCCATGTCCTGGCCGTACAGGTTCATTCCGGCCTCCAGGCGCAGGGTGTCGCGTGCGCCAAGTCCAGCCGGCCGCACGCCGGCGTCGAGCAGCCGCTTCCACAGCGACGCCGCTTCGTTCTCCGGCACGGTGATCTCGAAGCCGTCCTCGCCGGTGTAGCCGGTGCGGGCGACAAACAGTGAGCCGAGTTCGGCAGCGGCAAAGCGCGGCAGGCCCAGCGCGACCTCGCGTTCGCTGGCCTCGAGCAGTCCGGCGAAGCGCTCGCGCGCGGCCGGCCCCTGCACCGCGATCATCGCCAGCTCCGGGCGCTCGCGGACCTCGACAGCGAACGGCGGCGCCTGGGTCTCGATCCAGGCCAGATCCTTGTCGCGGGTCGCCGCGTTGACCACCAGGCGAAAGCGCGACTCGTCGAGGAAGTAGACGATCAGATCATCGATGACGCCGCCGGCAGTGTTGAGCATGCAGGTGTACAGCGCGCGCCCGGGCCGCTTGAGCTTGTCGATATTGTTGGCCAGCAGGTAGCGCAGGAAGTCGCGACAGCGCGGGCCGGTAAGGTCGACCACCGTCATGTGCGAGACGTCGAACATGCCAGCCTCGCGGCGCACCGCGTGGTGCTCCTCGATCTGCGAACCGTAGTGGATGGGCATGTCCCAGCCACCGAAGTCCACCATCTTCGCGCCCAGCGCGCGGTGGCTGTCGTTGAGTACGGTCTTGCGGGTCATGCGCGGCTCCCTTGTCATCCAAGGCGCGCATTATGGGGGATTCGGGATCGAGGATCCGGGTTCGCCGACCGCGGCGTGCCAGCTGCCCGCGGCGGGCAATCAGCATCCCGCGCTTGCCGGGCGTTGCCTTCGCGCCGGGGCGGAAAGACGCCACCTCTCCCTGCGCAAAGGGTGGCGCTGCGCCAACGCGGAGTCCTGCGCTCAGTCCACCGCGCGTACGCGCAGGCTCATGCCTTCGACCGCGATGATCCGCACCCGAGTGCCAGCGGGCGCGTCGTCGCCTTCCACCGACCAGAACGCGTCGCCGACCTTGATCCGGCCGCGGCCGTTGCTGATCGGCTGCTCCAGCGGATACACCTTATCCATCAGCTGGGCCGCGCGCCGATTGAGCAGGGGCTGATCGCTATCCTTGGGCGGATTGCGCGCGCGCCAGCGCTGGCCAAGACCGAAGGCGGCCAGCGAGAACACGCCGAACAGGATCCACTGCGGCACCAGGCCCAGCTCCGGAAACAGCAGCTGGACCAGGCCAGCGGCGACTGCGGCAAACCCCAGCCAGAGCATGAAGGCGCCGGGCACCAGCG
This sequence comes from uncultured Lysobacter sp., assembly GCA_964350895.1. GTDB lineage: Bacteria > Pseudomonadota > Gammaproteobacteria > Xanthomonadales > Xanthomonadaceae > Pseudomarimonas. The sequence goes on along the minus strand of CAYGMG010000012.1, from coordinate 17,863 downwards.
CTTCAAGGGCGAACAGGGCCAGCGCAAGCCCCCACCAGAACCAGGTTGTCTGCATCCACTCCATGAGCTATCTCCGGTTGCCGCGGGGCGCGGGGAAAGTCCGATCAGCCAGGTTGATTGCTGCGCGGCATGGCCGGCGGCGTGACGCGCTGACCGGCATCCTTGGCAAGTTCGGCAATGCCTGCGAGTGCACCCAGAATGCCAGTGGACTCCATCGGCAGCATCAGCAGCTTCTGGTTCGGCGAGCCGGCGAATTCCTTGAGCGCCTCGACGTACTTCTGTGCGACGAAATAGTTGACGGCCTGAACGTCGCCCTCGGCGATCGCCTTGCTCACCATGCTGGTGGCCTTGGCCTCGGCCTCGGCCAGGCGTTCGCGCGCCTCGGCATCACGGAACGCAGCCTCGCGACGGCCATCGGCCTCCAGCACCGCAGCCTGCTTCTCGCCGTCGGCCTTGAGGATGGCGGCCTGGCGGAACCCCTCGGCCTCGAGGATGTTGGCACGCTTCTCGCGCTCGGCCTTCATCTGCCGGGCCATGGAGTCGACCAGATCGCGCGGCGGCTGGATGTCCTTGATCTCGATCCGGTTGACCTTGATCCCCCAGGGATGGGTCGCCTCGTCGACCACGGTCAACAGCCGTGCATTGATCTCGTCGCGCTTGGACAGCGACTCATCGAGGTCCATCGAACCCAGCACGGTACGGGTATTGGTCATCACCAGGTTGAGTGCGGCGATCTCCAGCTGGGCGACCTCGTAGGCGGCCTTGGCGGCGTCCAGCACCTGATAGAAGACCACGGCATCGACTTTCACCACCGCGTTGTCCTTGGTGATGATCTCCTGCGAGGGCACGTCGAGCACCTGCTCCATCATGTTCATCTTGCGCCCGATTCCATCGATCCAGGGCAGGATGAAACCGAGCCCTGGGGTCAAGGTATGGGTATAGCGGCCGAAACGTTCGACGGTGTACTCAAAGCCCTGCGGCACCGAGCGCACTCCCTTGAACAGGCTGATCACCACGAAGGCCAGCAGCACCCAGACGAACAGTTCAGACATGGCCAGCACCTCGTGTACCGATAGGGAGAACGATCATAGCCGAGCGCAGCGGCTCTGCACGGGCTATCTGACGCGGCAGCGGGCGCGTCGTGACCGTCGCCCAACACTGGCAAAGCGGTTAAAAAGCTGTGAAGCTAAGCAGGTCCACTGGGGAGATCCACCTATGAACGTTCGTTCCTTGTCAACTGCCGTCGCCCTCGGCCTGCTGGTGGCCAGCAGCGGCGCCTCTGCGCTTGCGCCAACCGAAGCCACCGCACTGATTCCCTTCAACTTCTCCAACCCGGGCGCGCGCAGCCTGGGCATGGGCGGCGCCTTCCTCGGCGCGTCCGACGATGCGACCGCGGCCCTGGTCAATCCGGCCGGCCTGACCCGGCTCGGCCTCGAACAGCAGTTCTCGGTCGAGTACCGCAACTACGGCCGCGACGTGCCCTACGCGCAGGAAGGTTTCGTCACTCTGAACCCATACGACAACAGCAATGTGCTGTACCGCGACAGTTCGGCCGACAACGACGAGATCTCCTACCTGTCCTGGGTGCTGCCGCGCGACAACTGGGCGTTCGCCCTGTATCGCCATCAGATGGTCAAGTTCAACGGCGGCCACAGCTCCTCGACCATTCCGTTCCAGGATGACCCGTTCGGCACCTTCATCTTCGGCGTCAACAGCCGCACCGACCTTGAAGTGGTGACCTACGGCGCCAGCTTCGCCTGGAATGCCACCGAAACCATCTCGGTCGGTGCCGGCATCAACTGGAACGAGTTCGAGATGACCTCGCGCCTTGATCGCTTCGACACGGCTGGCAACCTCGCCAACTCGCAGCGCCAGCGGGGCGACGACAACGATGTCGGCTACAACGTCGGTCTGCTGTTCCGCGGCAGTGACAACGTCAGCTTCGGTATCTCCTACCGCAGCGCGCCCGAGTTCCGCTACGCCTACACCAATGACGTCAACCAGGGTGACGGCACGCAGCTGCGGACCGCTGATGGGGTCACCCCGTTCAAGTCGCCGGACGTGTTCGGCATGGGCGTGAGCTGGCGCGCCAGCGACCAGCTGGTGTTCAACCTGGACGTCAACCGCGTCGGCTACTCGAACATCACCGAGGATCTCGACTCTCCGTTCTTCACCGGCGAGTTCGCCGAGTTCCAGGATCCGCAGATCCTGCGCTCGATCCGCATCGAGGACACCATCGAGCCGCGCTTCGGCGTCGAATACGCGTTCGACTCGGAAACCCCGATCTTCCTGCGCGGCGGCATCTGGCGCGAGCGTCGGCACACCCTGGAGTTTGCCGCCGATCCGGAGAGCCAGAACTTCCGCGAGCAGGCTGAAGCCATTGCCACCGCGACCCTGTACGCCGCGGGCGATGACGAAACCCACGTGTCGGTAGGCTTCGGCGTGCTGTTCCAGAGCCTGCAGCTGGACTTCGCCTACGACCGTTCGGACCGTCTGGACACCCTGTCGATGTCGGGTGTCTATCGCTTCTGATCGCGGCCGCTGCGTTTGCTGCAGAAAAAGGGCGCGTCTTCGGGCGCGCCCTTTTTCTTGGCCCGCTGCATGCGTCAGGCGGTGTCGCGCTGACAACTGCCGGAGCGCCATGGACGTCGCGACCCGACGGCTCTAGCCGCCAAGGCGCCGCGTGTAAAACCGGCGCCACCAGACAAGCTGCGTGATTGGAGTCTCACCACGTCGCCACGCCCTGCACCTCAATCCGGCCCCGGCCTCCGTGCGTTCCTTGCCCAGGGAGGGTCGGAACAAGCCTAGTGTCCTGTCCCGGAAGTATGTTGTTGAAGTCGCGACGCGGATGCGTCGTCGAGGCAAGGCGCGAGAAGGAGGCATAGCAGCGCTATGGCGACGACGAGGAACGCAGCAACGGCGGCGCAGACCGAGCGAATTCTGCGATGTACTTCCGGAACAGGACACTAGTCGTGCCCGCGAAGGCGCACTGCTGTCTGGGGAAACTCGAAAGCCTCCCCGCCGCGTCACCCCCGCGTAGGCGGGACCCAGCTCCTGCTCTGCAAGCCTTTGATATTTTTGCGAAGAGCTGGATCCCCGCCTACGCGGGGATGACGTCGGGGCACTTGCGTGCGGGGCCGACGGCCGTCGAGCTGTCGGCGCTTCCGATTTGGCTGGCAGCGGCCACCCACGTGGCTGAGCCCACGATGGTGGGAGATTTCCCCGGACAGCAGTGCGCGAAGGCGGGCATCCAGCTCTTGGTGCTACCCGTTCCGAAAGCCACGCACCCCAGCTTCGCGGGGACAACGCGGCGCGGATAGGCGCCCCCTGTTCGAATGCGAACGACGCGCCTGATCCAGCCAAGCAAACGCGCAACTGCCCTCTCGACCGTCTGCGGCGAACCGGAACAACGCTCGGGATCGGGTCTGTATCCAGCCCTCTTCTACTCGATAGCCGCGACCGGACCTCGCTCCGTCTTGTGCGGGCAATGCTCAATCTGCAGCCGCGCTCGACGCTTAGCGTGTCTGCTGCCAGAAGCGCCGGAAGCGTGGTGAGAACATTACCTCGTCGGGCTGCAGCGCGGCCTGCGCTGCCCGGGCAGCACGTACCTCGCGGCGGGCATTGTCGAGCGCGCTGCCTTCGGCCTTGCCGGCCTGCTCGGCGAGCACGAAGGCGGCTGCGGCGCGGAACAGGTGGACCTGGGCGCGGTCGCGGCCATCTCCAGCGCTGGCGGCGTCGATGCGCAGCAGCTCGGGGTAGCGCCCTGACAGATAGGCGTCGACGGCGCTACGCAAGGCCGCCGGCGCGCTGCGCGCCGCGGCTGCCGGACGCGCAGCCGCGGGCTTCGGGGTCGGCGTCGCAGCTACCGGCGTCGCCGGGCGCGCTGCTGGGGTGCTGCTGGGCCTGACCGCCGGGGTGCTGGTGCTGGCCGGCGGGCGCGCCGGCGCTGTCGAAGGCTGCGCCACAGCCACTGCCGGGGCCGCACTGCTCGGCTGCGCAGGAGCCGGCGCACTGCTTGCCGGCTTTGGCTGCGTGGCCTGGGCAAGCCGGGTCTGGCATGCGGCGACGCCGCGGCGGTACTCGGCCTGCTCTTCCTCAAGCTGGCTCAGCACGCTGGCGGTGGGCGCGTGCGACCAGTACTGCATCGCTTGCTGGCAGTCGCCGCGGCGATAGGCGGCAAGGCCCGCGTAATAATGCGGAACGTAGGGGCGGAACACGGTGCCCTGGAAGCGCCTGCGCTCCTGCGGCGTGCCGTCTTCGCGCAGCGCCGCGGCGAAGCGTCGCTCGGCTTCGGCCCAGTCCTCCTGGCGAACCGCCTGCAGTCCGCGGTCGTACTCGCGGATCCAGCTGGCATCGGCGGCGCCGGCGGCGAGCAGCAGGGCAAACAGAAGCCAAGGGCTACTTCGCATAGCCAGCCCTGCCCAGATAGTCCTCGGCACTCAGATTGCGAAAGCCTGCGCTGACCTGCTGGCTTTGCTTGGGTTGCACGCTGGCCACCTGCACCACCGGACGCGATTCGCTGGGATGGCGGAAGGTGATCCGGTAGGTGCCCTCCGGCACCACCAGGCGAATCGGCGTGGCGCGCTCGCTGCCCAGTTCGATCGACTTGCCGCTGCCCTGCTCGACCACCGACTCGACATTGGCCCAGGGCGTCGCATTGAGAACCAGCACGCCGCTGATCGCGGCAAGCCGATCGCGCTCGGCTTCGGCCAGCCCTTCGCGCTTGTCGGCCAGCGCCTGCTGCAGCATCAGCACCTCGGGTGCGCGGGCGCCGAACTGCTCGCCGATCTGGCTGACCACCGGACCGAGAGTGTCGATATCGCGCGGCGAGCGTGCCGCTTCGATGACCAGGTTGACCCCGCGCAGGAACTGGTCGCGATAGCGCAGCGTCTCGGCGTCCTTGGGGTCCAGCTCAAGCAGGTTCTTCAGGGCGAAGCTGATCGAGCGGGCGGTGTCCGGAGTCAGCTGCCGCTTGGCCAGCTGGGCGCGCAGGTCGGCGAGCAGCTGATCGCGGCGGGCGGCCTTCTGCTCGGCATCCTTGCGCGCGCTGATCCGCGAGTCGAGCAGGGCGATCTGGGCGTCATTCTTGTACACCGCTTGGGCCTGGCGCAGCAGGGCCAGTGCGTCCTCGGCCTTGCCTTCGTCGGCCATTTCCTGCGCCGACTCGCGGCTCAGCTTGGCAAGGTCGGCCAGCAGGCTGCGAGCGACCGCGTTGTCGCGATCCTGGCCGATTACCGCGTTGAGCTGGTCGTAGGCATTGCCCTCGGTCGGCGGGAAGTAGTTGCGTCCGGCGATGGCATCGCGGGCGGCGGCCAGTCCTCGCGAGATGCTCGCCTGACGCTCGCCGACCCGCTGCTCCAGCGCCTGCCGCGCGGTGGCGGCGGCACGGTCCTGTGGGTCGGCCTTCAGGGCCTGGTCGTATCGGCTCAGGGCGAGGGCGAAATCACCCGCCTGCTCGGCACTCTTCGCGCTCTTGACCAGGGCCGCGGCGGCCTCCTTCTGCAAGGCCAGCGCGGCAGCCTGTCGCGGGTCGATCTCGAATACCCGCTGCAGGCTCTCAAGCGTGTTGTCGCCGGCCGGCTCGGCAATCCGACCGGCCACCATCTGCCGCTTGGCCAGTGCCAGCAGGCCGTCGATGCGGCCCTTGAGCTGCTCGGCCTGCAGCGCCTGGCCGATGCGCGTGTCCAGCGATTGCCAGGCGGGCTCGCCGCCAACCATGGGCGCGACCTGGTCGAGTCTGGCCCTGGCCTCATCCAGCCTACCCGCGGCCAGCGCATCGCTGGAGGGCTTGAGCGCCTGTTCGACCAGCGACTGCATGGCCTGCTTTGCCGGCGCCGATTCCGGATCGATCTCCAGCGCCCGGCGCAGGCTGGCAAGCGCGGTGTCCTCGCCCTCGCCGAGCAGGCGGCCTGCACGCTGCGCATTGGCCGCCTGGGCAATCCACTTGGCGACTTCGGCGGCGCGCTCGGCGGAGCGCTTGGCCACGCTGATCTGTTCGGCCAACTGGCTGGCGGCGGGATTCTCCGGTAGCACGGCCAGCGATTCCTGCACCCGGCGCTCGGCCTCGTCGAACTGCTGCGCCTGCAATGCCTTGGCCGCAGCCTCGCGCAGCAGGTCGGCAATCCGCGCCACGCGCTCCTCGGCGGGCGCGTAGCGCTCAACGCTTTGCGCGGTGGCCTGGTTGATCTGCTGCAAACGCTCGAAGGCGTTGTCACCGAGCGGCGAAATCAGCTTGCCCTCGGCGATCAGCTTGTCGACCGCCTCAAGGTCTCGGCGAATGATCACCTCCATCGCCGGTGGCAGAGCCTGCGCCGACTCGCCGCCGCCGCGCAGGGCAACCCAGCCGATGCCGACCACCAGCAACAGGGCTCCCGCGGCTGCCGCAGGAATCAACCATGCCGGACGCGCACTGCGCCGCGGCGATTCGTCGCCCAGGCGCACGCCCGGGCCGCTGCCGGTGGTCCGCCGTTGTGCAGGCTGGGGGATAGCGCGCTGGCCGCTGCTGCGCGCTTCCGGCGCCATGCCCGAACCGGTGTGGATCTGGCTCTCCGAAAAACCCAGCGCGCGCAGCTGTTCCGAGGCGCTCTGGTTGGGATCGATGCGCAGTTTCTGCAGCAGGGTTTCGCTGCCGGTGAGCATGCGCTTGAGCTCGCGGACGAAAATCTTCAGGTCCGGATAGCGCTGCTCGCGATCCTTGGCCAGCATGCGGTCCATCAGCGGCTGGAAGAAAGCGAACTGCGGCGGCAGCGGTGGCGGCGGGCTGTTGAGGTGGGCGAGCACGACCTGGATCGGCGTCGAGCCTTCGAATGGCGCACTGCCGGTCAGCATCTCGAAGAACAGCACGCCCAGCGCGTACTGGTCGGAGCGCCCGTCCAGCTCGCTGCCGGTGGCCTGCTCCGGGCTCATGTAGGTCGGCGTGCCGATCATCATCCCGGTCTGGGTCAGCCGGGTCGCGCCCTCGCTCTTCTGCGCCTTGGCGATGCCGAAGTCGGTGAGCACCGGGGTGACCGGGTCGCGGAACATGATGTTCGACGGCTTCAGGTCGCGATGGACGATGTTGTTGTCGTGCGCGTACTGCAGGGCGCCGGCGATCTGCACCACGATCGAGATTGCCTCGGCCAGGGTCAACCCATCGCGCATGCGGTCTGAGAGCATTCCCCCTTCGAGGAACTCCATCGCGATGTAGTTGATCGTCTCGTTCTGGACGATGTCGTAGACGCCGACGATATTCGGATGCGGCAGCCGCGCCATCGTCCGCCCTTCCATCAGGAAGCGCTTCTCGACGTTGTCGTCGGACAGACCGCGGCGCATGACCTTGATCGCGACCTTGCGATCCAGCGAGCGCTGCACGGCCAGGAATACGGTCGCCATGCCGCCCGCACCCAGCTCGCGGGACAGCTCATAGCCAGGTATTTCGAATGCCGGTGAAGACATGCAGGAACCCGCGGAGACGGCGGCTGATCATAGCATCGGGGCGCTGGGCCCCGGCCAGACTCTACGCGGGAGGCGACGATCATGGATGCGTCCTGCGACCCTTTGCCACGCTCGGGCATCGTAGTCAGCGTGGACAGCCCCTCGACCTTCGCCATCGACCTTCCCGAGCTGCTCGTGGCGCGCGCCCGGCGCGGCGACATCCAGGCCTTCGAGCAGATCTATCGGCAGTTCGAGCGGCCGGTACACGCGCTGGCCTGGCGCCTGCTCGGCGACACCGACGAAGCTGCCGACGTGCTGCATGACGTGATGCTCAAGGTCCACCGCGGCCTGCCCGGGTTTCGCGGCGATTCGCCGCTGTGGGGCTGGATCCGCAAGATCGCCAGCAACGAGTCGCTGATGCGCCTGCGCCGCCGTTCGCGGCTTGAATACCTGCCCGGCGACGCGCTGCCGGAACCCGAAGACGACGGTGCGCAGTGGCCCTTGCAGGTCGCAGAACAAGCCCTGCTTGGCGAGGCAATCGGCCAGCTGCCGGCGGTGACGCGCGCGGTGATCTGGCTCTATCACGGCGAGGGCATGACCCATGACGAGATCGGCCAGGCCATGGGCCGCAGCCGCAGTTTTTCCAAGTCGCAGCTGATGCGCGGCGTGCGCAAGCTGCGCCAGCTGCTGCGGATCGAAAGCGAGGAGCACGAACATGTCTGATTCCCGGCACAGCCTGGGCGAGGCACTGCGCCAACTGCCCACTCCCCCTGTCCCCGAGGCCGCCTGGCAGCGCCTGGCCGAATCACTACCCGAGGGCAAACGCCGGCACGGACCGCTATGGCAGGTGGCCGCCGCCGTGCTGCTGGTCGCCGGCCTTGGCAGCCTGCTGTTGCCTTCGGCGCTTACTCCTCCGCCGCCCGCCGAAGCGCTGCACAGCGCGTCGTCGCTCGCTGCGCTGCGAATGGAGTCGGCGCAGTGGGACCTGCTGCTGGCCGCGCTGGAACCAACAGTCGACAGCGCCAGCAGCGCGGCTGGCCAGGTCGCGCTTGCCGATCGCATCGCGATGATCGACCTGCTGCTCGGCGAGGGCGAAGGGGATTCGGTGCGCGAGGCGCTGTGGAGCGAACGCGTCCTGCTATTGCGCCGGCTGTACCAGCTGCGCAGCGGAGCTGGCCTTCAGCTGGCTCAGCAGGCCGATAAAGCAACTGGCGTCCCGCGTCTGCTCTGACCGTCATTCCGGGCCGCGGCCAACGCAGCGCCCGACCATAGCAAGGAGTTTCACCATGAGAACGCATCGAATTGCCTTCAGCTTGTTGGGGAGCGCCCTGCTGGCGTTCGCATCGCTGACGCTGCCAGCGCTCGCCGCCGAGGCCGCGAGCGGGACCGAAGCCGAGCAACAGGCCGCCCGGCGCGCCGCGGAGCGCGCTTCGCACGAGGCCGAGCGGCTGGCCGCTCGCGGGGACGAGTTGCGCGCTGAGGCCAAGGACAGGGAGCGCGCCGCTGCGGAGGCAGCCCGCGCGCGCGCGGCGCTGCGCCAGACCCAGCAAGAGCTGGCCGAAGTCGCCGCACGGGTTGCCGAGATGAGTGCACGGATCGCCAGCGAGGACATGCATCGCGCGCTGCGCGAGGGCGCGCTCGGACGTCCGCTGTTCGGCGTGGTGCTGGAAGCCGACGCCAGTCGTGGCGTGCTGATCTCCGCCGTGTCGCCGCAGGGTCCGGCGCAGGAAGCCGGACTGCGGCCGGGTGACCGGCTGCTCGCGGTGGCCGGCCGGTCTCTCGTTGCGGAGTCCGGCGAGGCGCGACTGAGCCTTGCCAGCGACCTGCTGCGCGAGGCGGCGCCCGACCGGGAGACCAAACTGCGTATTGAGAGAGGCGGCAGCGAGCTGGACTTCGCGGTAGTGCCGCGCAGCCTGCCCCAGCTCGCGGCTCTGCGCGGCGACCGCGCCAGCGCCGAGCGCTGGGCGCAGGAACTGACGCGGGTGGCAACGCCGATGACCCGCTTCCAGATTGGCGAACTCAGCCCGTTCGCGCTCTGCGCCGGAGGCGAGGACTGTCTTGCCGAGGCCTTGCTTGCCAGCCAGCGATGGAATGGTCTGCGACTGTTCCCTCTTAACTCAGAGCTTGGTCGATACTTCGGCAGCGAGCGTGGCGTGCTGGTGCTCGAGTCCGGCCAGGACCACCCGCTGCGCCCGGGCGACGTGTTGCTTTCGGTGGCCGGCGTCGAGGTCGACACACCGGCTGCGGTGATGCGCCAGCTACGCGGTGGCAGCGCGGACAGCCGCGAACTGCGGCTGCGGCGCGACGGTCGCGAACAGCGCCTGCAGATCGATGCCGTCGACCTCGACCCGGGTCCGGCCCTGCGCGGCCTGCTGCCGCCTCCCCCCGCGCCGCCGCTTCCGCCCGGCGCGCCCTTGCCGCCGCCTCCGCCCGCAAGCGCCGCGATGCCCGGCGCCGCTCAAGGCGTGCTCGGCAGGGTGCTCGCTCGCTAGGCGGAACAGCGATCACCACGCAAGAGCCGCGCTGCTTTTGATCAGGCCCTGGCCAAGCTGGCGGCCAGGGCGCTGCGCCGGGTTAGGATGAGCCGCCGCCCACCTGGCCCTGGATCCGCGATTCGGCATGGAAAAGCTGTTGCTGCTGGGCCTGCTGCTAGCCGCGCTCGGTCTGTTCGCCACCGAGAAAGTGCGCGCCGACCTGGTCGCGCTCGGCCTGCTGCTGGCCCTGATGCTGACCGGCATCGTCAACGTGCAGGAAGGATTCTCCGGATTCGCCAGTCCGGCGGTGATCACCGTGGTCTGCATGTTCATCCTCTCCGGCGGCCTGGTGCGCACCGGGGTGGCCGACGAAATGGCCGGGCTGGTGATCGCCAGCGGCGTGCGCAGCACGCTGGGGCTGACCGCGATCGTCATGGTCCTGGTCGGGACCATGTCGAGCTTCATGAACAATATCGCCGCGGTCACCATCCTGATGCCGACCATCTTCGCGATCGCCCAGCGCACCGGGGTACCGGTGACCAAGCTGCTGATCCCGCTGTCCTTCGGCTCCCTGCTTGGCGGATTGTCGACCCTGGTCGGCACTCCGCCCAACCTGCTGGCCTCCGAAGCGCTCAGCCGCGCCGGCCATGCGCCGTTTGCGATGTTCGATTTTCTGCCCACCGGACTGGCGGTATTCCTGGTCGGCTTCGTGTACTTCCTCGCGATCGGCTCGCGCCTGGTGCCGGTGCGCCGGCCGGCCTCGATCACCGAGGAAGGCGCCGGAATGCGCCACTACGTGACCGAGGCCATCGTTCCGCGCGGTTCGCCCCTGATCGGTCGCTCGCTGGAGCAGTCGCGGCTGCGCGAGACCCTGGGCGTGGCCGTGGTCCGGGTTCATCGTCGCTATGCCGAGGCACGCGGAGAGTCTCCTGCCGACCGGCCCTGGCTGCGCCTGGGGCGCTATGGCCGCGATGAAGGCGACGGCAGCTACTCCTTCCTGCCCTGGCCGGAGGCTGCCTTCGAGGAGGGTGACCATCTGCAGCTTGAGGGCGACCCCTCGGCCCTGCTGCAGAAGCAAGGGCGCGGCCTGCTGGAGATCCCGGACACCGGCCAGCGCGGCGAGGGCGCCCAGCTGATCGGCGAAGTCGCGCTTTCGCCCGGCTCCCGCTCGCTCGGCATCAGCGTCACCGAAGCGGACTTTCCCTCGCGCTATGGCGTCACCGTACTTGGGCTGCGCCGCAACGGGCGGCAGGAGGACGAGCGGATCAACCAGCTACGGCTTGAAACCGGCGACGTGCTGCTGGTCCGTGGGCCGACCAGCGCGCTAGCAGAGCTCGGGCACAATCCGGACTTCCTGGTGGTCAACCGGCTTGAAGGCAACCCGCGTGACCACCGCCGGCGCTGGACCGCCATCGCGATCATGGCCGCCACCGTGGTGGCCGCGGCCACCGGCATCGTGCACATCTCGGTTGCCGCGCTGGCCGGCGTGCTGGCGATGGTCGGCAGCGGCTGCATGCCGGTACGCGACATGTACGCTCAGGTCGACTGGCGGGTGATCTTCATGATCGCCGCGCTGATGCCCCTGTCGATTGCGATGGACGCCGAGCACACCGGCGCCGCGCAGTGGATCGCCGAGGGCCTGCTGGCGCTGACCGGCGGCGGCAGCCCTTATGCGGCGATGCTGGCCCTGATCGTGCTGACCATCGGCCTGACCCAGGTGATGTCGAATGCGGCCTGCGTGGTGCTGGTGGCACCGATTGCGATCCAGATGGCCGAGGGCCTCGGCGTCGATCCGCACGCCTTCGCGATGGCCGTGGCGATTGCCGCATCGACCGCCTTCATCACCCCGGTCGGCCATCAGGCGAACATCCTGGTCTACGGCGTCGGCAACTACCGCTTCAACGATTTCGTCAAGGTTGGCGGCCCGCTCAGCCTGCTGGTCCTGATCACCACCTTGCTGGTCGTACCCTGGGCATGGCCGTTCAACTGATCCGGTCCGCGCTGCTGGCGCTGATGCTCGGCATTGCCGCGCCGGCGCTGTGCGCCGACATCCTGGTCTTCTCGCGCACCAGCGGCTTCCGTCACGCCTCGATTTCCGATGGTCAGACCATGCTCGCCACGCTTGCCGCCGAGCAGGGCCACCAGCTGCTCAGCAGCGAGGATCCGAGCGTGTTCACCGACAGCGGCCTTGTGCCCTTTTCGCTGGTGGTGTTCCTGAGCACGACCGGCGACGTGCTCAATGAAGCGCAGCAGGCCGCGTTCGAACGCTGGCTTGAAGCGGGCGGCGGCTTTCTCGGAATCCATGCCGCAGCGGACTGCGAGTACGACTGGCCCTGGTACGGCGCCCAGGTCCTTGGCAACGGGGCCTGGTTCCGCAGCCACCCTGCAATCCAACCGGCGACCTTGCTCGTCGAGCTGGCCGGTGACGTGTCCACGGCGCATCTCCCGGCGAGCTTCTCCTTCACCGACGAGTGGTACAACTTCCGCGCCAATCCGCGGGTCGGCGCCGAAGTGCTGCTGCGCCTCGACGAGCAGAGCTACGACCCCGGCGCCAACGCAATGGGTGCCGACCACCCGATCAGCTGGCGACGCCCGGTGGCGAAGGGCCGCAGCTGGTACACCGGGCTGGGCCATCGCAGCCAGACCTTTAGCGACCAGCGCTTCGTCCAGCACGTCGCGGGCGGCATGCGCTGGGCGCTGGGCGAAGCCGCTGGTGGGCGTGTTTTCGCTGACGGCTTCGAAGCGCCACAGCCCCAGGAAGAAAATCGTTGAAGTCGCGACGCGGATGCGTCTTCGAAGCTGGCCCGCAGTGTGCAGTCCGAACAGGCCGTTCCATCATCCCCCGGACCAGCAGTCCGGACGGCCAGCCGAGCGCTGGCGATCCCGGTCAGCCGTGGTCAAGGCCCGCGCAGGTCGACACAGGTGCTGGCAGCTGTGCGGAGGGAGTGGCGGCGGCCGCCACACAGGGCTGCGAGGCAGCCTTGCCCTGCAGCCAGCGCAGGCTGCTGGCGCAGCGGGCCGGGCAACGAACGCAGGCGATCAGTCCGCGGCGTGCCTCGGCAAAGCACACCAGCTCGCGCTCGGCGCTGGCGCGAAGCGGACGGGGCTGCCCGGGAAGCAGCGCGGACAGTCGCTGCCATGCATAACAATCGGTTTCGCCAAGCGGCCGGATCTGCAGCAGCACCTCATCGCACTGGTCGAGCGAAATGGACTCGCCTGTCCGTGACAGCTGGCCACGCCACAAGGCGGCACTCAGCGCATACGGCCCCGGCAACCGGCGGCATTCGATGCCCACCGGCCCCAAGGAAAACAGCGCTTCAATCCAGCCCGCGACCTGCACCGGAGACGGCGCCGCCATGGAGGCCTCCCGTGCTGTCGCTACTTGGTCAGGATCAGCTTGTCATTGCGCGTGTGGCGCAGGCGATAGATCTGGTCGCCATGGCGGATCACCACCTCGCGCTCGCCGCGCAGCAGTTCGCTGCTGCGCAGCGCCGGCGCCGCCGGATGCGGCGGGGTCGGCTCCTGCGCCAGGCCAGGTCGGGGCAGGTTCATCGAAGTCGGAACGAAAAAGGCGGACATGCGAGCGGCCTCCATTAATGCGAACGATTCGCATTTAACATCAGCCCCGCCAGACACGCAAGCGCTCAGCCGTTGGCCTGCCGCTGGATCCGCTCGAAGCCCTCGTCACCCAGGCTATCCAGCAGCTGCAGCGCGTGCAGGTTGTGTTCCAGCTGGGCCACGGTGCGCGCACCGAGGATCACGCTGCTCACCTGCGGATGCTTCAGGCACCAGGCGATGGCCAACTGGGCCGGAGACTCACCCATTTGCCCAGCCAATTCGACGAAGCGGCGCACATGCGCTTCACGCTGGGCGCGGTCTTCGCCGAAGACGATACGTTGCAGCCAGGCATGGCCGGGATCGCCCAATCGGCTGTGCGCGGGGATGCCCTCGAGATACTTGCCGCTGAGCAGTCCCGAAGCCAAAGGCGAGTAAGTGGTCAGGCCGATCCCGTACTCGGCGTAAAGACCGGCGTACTCAAGCTCCACGCGCTGTCGATGAAACAGGTTGTATTGGGGCTGCTCGACACTCGGCCCGACCATGCCCTGCTTGCGCGCCAGCCGACAGGCCGCCTCGATCAGCTCGGCCGGCCATTCCGAAGTGCCCCAGTAGAGCACCTTGCCCTGGCGGATCAGGCAATCCATGGTCAGGACGATCTCCTCGACCGGCACGTCGGGATCAGGTCGGTGGCAGAAGAACAGGTCGAGGTAGTCGACGCGCAGGCGCTGCAGTGCGCCGTGGCAGGCGTCGATCAGATGCTTGCGCGACAGACCGCGCTGGGTCGGCAGCGGCTCGCTGGCGCTGCCGAAGAACACCTTGCTGGAGACGCAGTAGCCATCGCGCGGCAAACGCAGGTCGGCAATCACGTCGCCCATGATCCGCTCCGACTCGCCCTGCGCATAGCTCTCCGCGTTGTCGAAGAAGTTCACGCCCTCGTCCCAGGCGCGAGCGACCAGCTCGCGGGCCTCACCGCGGCCGAGCTGGCTGCCGAAGGTCACCCAGGAGCCCAGCGAGAGGGCAGAAAGCTTGAGGCCGCTTCGGCCCATCCGGCGGTATTGCATGGCGAATTTCCGTGAGCTGTTGCGATGGCATGCCAGTCTAGCCGCTGGGGCGTTTTGCTAGACTCACGCGGCTTCCAACGGGGAGTAGACCCCCTGCTCCGGCAGGTGCGCGCCGGTCGACACGCTGGGCCAACCGGCCCCGGCAGGCGCGGTCGCCCAGGCGATGGACGAGACCGCTGGCAATGCGCCGCATCCGGCCGGGTGGCGGCGACGTTGCCTGCGCCTTGTACCCGGCCCCTGAAAGGAACCACACCTTGGAAGCCTTCGCTCTGTCCACGCTTGCCGTGGCGATTGCCGAAATCGGCGACAAGACCCAGCTGCTTGCCCTGCTACTCGCCGCCCGCTACCGACGTTTCTGGCCGCTGGCCGCGGGCGTCACCGTGGCCACCTTGCTCAACCATGCCGCAGCGGGCGGGCTCGGAGCCTGGCTGGCCGACCTGCTGCCGGCAGCATGGCTACCCTGGCTGTTGTCGTTCAGCCTGCTGGCCGTTGCCGCTTGGACCCTGAAGCCGGACGGGGCGCCCGACGATGGCGCCCTGCCCTCTGCGCGCAATGCCTTCGTCGCCACGACGATCGCCTTCTTCCTCGCTGAAATGGGTGACAAGACCCAGATCGCCACGGTCCTGCTGGCGGTTCGTTTCGAGTCCTTGCTGGCGGTGGTGGCGGGCACCACGCTCGGCATGCTGATCGCCAACCTGCCGGTGATCTGGCTCGGCCAGCGCTTTGCAGACCGCCTGCCGCTGCGCGCTGCGCGCATTGCGGCGGCCTGCCTGTTTGCCGCACTGGCGCTGTGGGTGCTGATCCAGGGCGCAGCCTCCCGTTAAGATGATCGGCACCGGTTTCTGCAGCGCTTCGCAGCGCGCCGCGCTGCTCGGCTCGTCGGCAAGGAAAGCTGGCTCGGGCATCGCCAGGTTGCCGGCAGATCACCCAAGGCAAGCCTCGGCAGGGCGCGCCGACATCAGGTCCGACCCGCACCGCGCTTCTGGAGTTCGTGCATGAACAAGCTCGCTATCGCCGCCAGCCTCGCACTCGCAGCCGGCACCCTGCTCGCTGTGGGCTGGTGGCTGGGCCAGCAGCAGCTGCCCGCCGCAACCTCCTTGGCGCGTGATGCCTCACGTGGCGGCGTCAATGCGGAGCGGACTGGCGCCGAGGATCTGGGCTTTGACGCGCGGATCAGCGCGCCGCCCGAACTCGACCTGCCTGCATCCGATGTATCCGCAAGCGCTGCCGCGGCCAATCCGCTGCCGGCGCTCGACACACCCGTCGACCTGATCTTCGATGATCTGGCCGAGCGCGCCCGCCGTGGCGATGCACGCGCGGCCTGCCGCCTGGCGGTTGAACTGCAGCGCTGCCGGGTGGCTGGCTTTGCGGGCCGTGGCACGCGCTGGCTGGAGAGCCGCGCCGCCCGCGAGGACGATGGTGAGCGTCGCGAGGCGATGATCAGCGAACTGGCGCGCGCGGAGAACGAGCGCGAACGCAGTGAAACCGTCTGTTCAGGACTGGAAAGCGGCCAGCTCGACCAGGCCTTTGCCTATCAGCAGCAGGCGGCGCAGGCCATGCCCGAGCTGCGCACCTGGGCGGCCACCCAGCCGGCGCTCAACTTCATGAACTTCGTCAACGAGCTGGAAGCCTGGCAGCAGTACCGCAGCGTGGCCATCCCGTGGCTGGAGAGCGCCGCCCTGGAAGGCGATTTCGCCGCACTTGCCGCGCTGGCGCGGGTCTACGCCCAGCGTGATCCGCGGCAGATGCGCCTGCCTCCTGTCTCACAGCCGGACGCCGAGCGCTTTGCTCTATACGCCGGCCTGCTTGAACGCCGTGGTCTGAGCTTCGGCCCGCTGCAGGCCGAGCTCGAACGGGCGCGCAGCGAACTGGAGCCGGCGGCGCTGGCTCGGGTCCAGAACGATATCGACCAGCTCGCCACGCGGCTGCCAAATACGCCAGCACCACAGGGCCCTGCGCTGCGCCGCGCGCTCGGCGCTGCCACGCCCGACCCGGACGTCTGCGAGTGAGCGACGCACCGCCCGACGACAAGCCAGCGCAAGTCCCTGCCCCGCCGCGCCCGGGCCGCGACCCTCTGATCTATGCCGCGCCCGCACTTCTTCTTGCCGCCCTGCTGGTCCTGGGTCTGATGATGTGGCTCGGAAGCACGCCGCACGCCGAGCCTGAGGATTCGCCGCAGGACGAGCAAGCTACCAGCGAACCTGCCGCGCCCGCAGCCGCGCTCAACAATTCGGCCCCGATGCGCAACAGCCCAGGCACGCATTTGCCGGATGCGCAGACGCCGCTCTACCAGAGCCTGCCGATCCTGCTCGCCGCCGCCAAAGCCGGCGACAGCCGCGCTGCCTGCCGCTTGTCGATGCAGCAGATGGCTTGCGCCGGGCAGGCGCCAGCGGCCATGCACCGCGCAGTCATCGAGAACGAGATGCGGCGCAGGAGGCGACCAGACCCGGCGCTGACGTTGCAGCTGGAATCGTTGGAGCAGCGTGCGACTGCGCTTGATGCATGGTGCCCGGAGGCCGATCCGGAAGCGATCTCCAGCGATCGTACCGAGGCGCTGCGCTGGCTCGAAGCCGCGGCCCGCGGCGGCCATTTTCGCGCCGCGATTCTGCTCGCCTTGCGTGATCCCGCCACCGGGCGCCCGAGCCGCGCCGTAGCAGGACCGGAAGGTCTGCGCTTCAGCCTGGCAACACCCCCTGTCCCGCCGTCTGTCGTCGCGACGCCAGACGAGCCACTGGAATCGCTGTTGCAGCGCGGCCGCGCCGCAGGTGATCCCCTGGCTCTCGAAGCGAGCATCCTGAGCGCCGCGCCATCACCGGCGGCAAGCAGCTGGGATGCGCAGATTGCGGGCGCTGAGCCGGACTCACGCGACTTCTCGACCTGGGTCGCTACTTGGCAGCTGCTGTTTCCGCAGCACCCGCTGGCCGAGTGGATCCTTGCCGAGTTCGCCGCGGCGCAGGGTCAACGCTCCGATGCACAGCGCATGGCGATCGAGGAAGCCGCCCTGCGCGAGGCAGCGGCATGGCCTGCGTTTGCCGAGCCCTTGCCCGCGGACTTCGACCTGGAGCCTGCCGTCGACGTCTGCGAGTTGCGCTGATCGTGGGGTCCTCCTGACTGGCAAAGCGCACTCCGGAACGTGCAAGCCGCTATCGCCCGGTGCGTTGCCTTCCACTAGTGGACCGTAACGGACAAATCGAAAGTAGCTCGCTCGGTCTGGCCGCGCGGCACTTGCGCCTCACTCAGCCCGTAGCTTCGGCTACGGGCCTCGCTCCGGCACGGCGTCCCGCACGCCCATCCCGTCGCGATCCCTCTTCCGCTTCATCCGTTACAGTCCACTAGGCGCAGCCGCGCCCCGCCGGT
>CAYGMG010000011.1:0-47290 GCA_964350895.1 uncultured Lysobacter sp. | reverse complement strand
ACCGATGCGGGCATTCGGACGGTTCGACCGGCGCGTCCGAGACGCGCCCTACGGGCATTCGCCAACGCGCCGCGAACGGCAGCTTTGCGCCCATTGCTGTCCTTGCCAGCCAGCCTCAGCACTCGATCACGTTGACCGCGAGCCCGCCGCGCGAGGTTTCCTTGTACTTGTCCTGCATGTCGCGGCCGGTGTCGCGCATGGTGCGGATGACCTTGTCCAGGGAAACCTTGTGTTTTCCGTCGCCGCGCAAGGCCATGCGTGAGGCGTTGATCGCCTTGACTGCGCCCATGGCGTTGCGTTCGATGCAGGGGATCTGCACCAGGCCGCCGATCGGATCGCAGGTCAGGCCGAGGTTGTGCTCCATGCCGATTTCGGCGGCGTTCTCGATCTGGCTGGGCGTGCCGCCGAAGGCGGCGGTCAGTCCGGCCGCGGCCATCGAGCAGGCCACGCCGACTTCGCCCTGGCAGCCGACTTCGGCACCGGAGATGCTGGCATTTTCCTTGTAGAGAATGCCGATTGCGCCAGCGGTGAGCAGGAAGTCGAACATACCGCGTCGGCTGGCGCTGGCGCCGAAGCGGTCGTAGTAGTGCAGCACCGCGGGAATGATGCCGGCCGCGCCATTGGTCGGTGCGGTGACCACCCGCCCGCCGGCGGCGTTCTCCTCATTGACTGCCAGCGCGTAAAGATTGACCCAGTCGAGCACGGTCAGTGGATCCTTCATTGCCGCTTCCGGACGCGAGGACAGTTCCTTGAACAAGGTCGGCGCGCGGCGGGTGACGTGCAGGCCGCCGGGCAGGGTGCCCTCGCTGCGGATGCCGCGGGTGACGCAGGCCTGCATGGCGTCCCACAGCTGGACCAGGCCGCTGTCGATCTCCTCGTCATTGCGCCAGACCCGCTCGTTGGCGCGCATCAGTTCGGCGATGCTTTGCCGGCGCTGCTGGCAGTGGCGGAGCAGCTCATCACAGCTGGCAAAGGGGTAGGGCTGTTCGGTGGTGTCGGCGACGATGCGGTCCTCGGCGGCTTCGTCCTCATTGACCACGAAGCCGCCGCCGACCGAGTAGTAGTCGCGGGTGGCGATCATCTCGCCGGCGGCGTCGAAGGCGGCAAAGCGCATGCCGTTGGAATGGAAGGGCAGCTTCTGCCGCTTGTTGAACACCAGGTCGCGCTTCTCGTCGAAGGCAATTGCGCGCTTGCCCAGCAGGGACAATTTCTTGTCTTTGCGGATCCGCGCCAGCATTGGCTCGATGCGGTCAGGATCGACCCGATCCGGCCACTCGCCCTCGAGCCCAAGCAGGACAGCCTTGTCGGTGCCGTGGCCGCGCCCGGTCAGCGCCAGTGAGCCATACAACTCGCAGCGAATGCGCACGCAATCGTCGAGCCGGCCGGGCTGTTCCAGCCAGCGCGAGATGAAGCGTGCGGCGGCGCGCATCGGCCCGACCGTATGCGAGGAGGACGGTCCGATGCCGATCTTGAACAGGTCGAAGATGCTGACTGCCATGTCGTGATTCCCATGCGCGACGCCTTGTTCGCCGCTGTGCCGCGCATTCTGAGGCATCTGCCCCGCACAGGTGCAATGCGCTGGGGTACGGGGCGGCCCGCTGCGGGCATGGCCGCCGCCGTCTGCTGGCTACGGATTCACCGGTTGCCGGGGATCAAAACTGGGGGTTCCGGATTGCCGCTCGACCGGCCGCGGGTGGTCGCCCCGTTCGATCACCACCACGCTGTCGTAGAAATGCAGGGAGCGGGTCATCCTGGTGAACGGGGAAGGGCGCAAGCGCTCCGGGTCGCGCGAATGATAGGCATTGATCTCATCGATCAGTCGTTTGCTGAACTCGATGAAGCTGTGCGGGTTGTGCAGTCCGCCGCCGTACTCCTGCCAGTAGCTGGTATGGGTGTCCTCGACCAGCATCACGCCGTCCTCGGACAGCGCCGGATAAAGACTCAGAACGGTCTGCAGCTGCTGCTTCATGCTGTGGCCGCCATCGTCGATCAGTATGTCGATAGGGCCGGTCTGCTCGGCAAAAGCCTGCAGGAACTCGTGGTCTGACTGATCTCCGATCACAATTTCCACGCCCGGCGTGTCGAGCTCCTTGAGCCGTGGATTCACGTCGATACCGATGATGCGTGCCTGCGGTCCGAAGTACTCACGCCACATCTGCAGGGAACCGCCGTGGAATACGCCGATCTCGACGATGGTGCAGGCGCGGCCGCGATAGCGTGCAAAGTGCCTGTGGTAGATGTCGAAATAGTGCATCCACTTGCTCATCAGGCGGCCGGGATTGCGTTCGAAATACTCGAGCAGGGGGTTCTCGGATTCACTCATGCCTGGTTGCGTTCCTGGTAAAAGTTGCAGTGTCGATTGCGAACCGGATCGGCGCAAGATTCAATACGCAACTGATAACAGTGACCTGGGCCACCTGCTTGCCTCTGATTCTCTACCAGCGCGATGAGTGCCACCTCTGCGACCTGGCGCTGACCGAACTGGCTCGCGCCGCGGCTGGCGACTTCGAGAGTGTTTTCATCGACGGCGAGCCTGGGCTCGAGAGCCGCTACGGTTTGCGGGTCCCGGTCCTGGCGGGCTTGCCAGCCGGTGCCGAGCTCGACTGGCCGTTCGACGCCGCGGCAATCAGGCTCGCGCTGCAGCGCTGAGCAAGGCGCTCAGGGCGCGGCCGTCGCCGGGATCAGACGCAGCGAGGTGTTCACCTTGACCGCGTGATCGATGGTGTCGGCGTCTTCCCATTCGCCGGAACCGACCGCGAAGTCGGTGCGATCGAGCTGGGCCTCGCCCTCCAACTGCGCGGCCTCATCGCCGGAGGTGAAGCGGAAGCGGAAATTGACCGCACGGCTGATTCCCTTCAGCGTCAGGGTGCCGCGGCTCAGGTAGCCATCGGCAGTCGGCTCGGCGCCCACCGCGACAAAGCGCGCGTTTGCCTGGTTGTCGACGGCGAAAAACTCCTCGCCGCGCAGCAGTTCATCCCGCTCGGCGTTCTGGCTGTCAGCACTGGCCAGTGCGATCTCGACCTCGAAACGAGTGCTCGCCAATGCTTCGGGGTCGAAGTCGATGCGCGCAGTGAACTGCTTGAACTCGCCGGTGAAGGACTCGCCCTGGGCGGCGCCCTCGAAGCGCAAGGTGGAGGGTTCGGTCGACTGCCAACTGCTGGCACCGCAGACTGCTGGCCAGATCAGGACGGCGAGAATCAGGAATCGAAACTTCATCAGGGCTCCTTGCGGCTGCGCCACGGCAGCATGCGGATGAGGGTGTTGTCGCGGTCGACGAGGTGGTGTTTCAAGGCCGCGGCGACATGGATGGCGAACAGTGCGGCCAGCAGGTAGAAGCCCCAGCCGTGCAGATCCTGGGCAAGGGCCTTGAGCTCGGGGTCGGGGCCGGACAGGGGCGGCACGCTGAACAGGCCGAACCAGCGCAAAGCGAAGTTGGAGGCCGAGTTGTACAGCCAGCCGCTGATCGGCATGGCAAGCAGCAGCAAATAGAGCAGACCATGGGTGAGGCTGGCCAGTCCGCGCTGCCAGCCAGGCATGTGCGCGGGGTAGGGCGGTCGCCGGTCGAGCAAGCGCCAGACCAGGCGCAGCAGGACCAGGGCGAGCACGGTCAGGCCCACCGACTTGTGCAGGGCATAGACCTTGATCTTGGTCGGCGAGATCGGCAGTTCCTGCATCAGCAGCCCGACCGCGGCCAGACCGATCACGCCGAGCGCGACCAGCCAGTGCAGGCTCTGGGCGATCGCGCCCCAGCGCTCGGGACTATTGCGCAGCGCCATCGGCATTCTCCTCATCCTGCTCGCTGCTCCGCGCTTCATCGCGTTCGATGGCGTCCGCGTCGCGGATGCGTCCGCGGCGTGCTTCGACCTCAACCTGCAGTTCCACCGCGTCGCCAACCATGCTCTTCCACTTGTCCATGCCCAGCGCTGCGCGCGATAGCGTGGCGCGCGCCGAGAAGCCGGCAGTGCGGCGCAGGGTCAGCGGGTGCCGGGCCAGCCGGTTGAGGCGCACCGCCAAGGTCAGCGGAAAGTTCTCGCCGCGCAGTGCAAGCCTGCCGTGGGCGTTGAAGGTATTGTCGCCGGTAGGCTCGACCTGTTCGATGGTCCAGCGCGCCTGCGGGTGTGCCTTGCTGTCGAAACCGTCACTCCGGGCCATCCGCTGGTTCCACTTGGCATCGCCAAGGTCCAGGCTCGCAAGCTCCAGCACGATCTCGCCGCCGGCCGAACTCCAGTCCTCGGGGTCGAAGCGCAGCCAGCCGCGCGGCGCGGAAAAGGTGCCGAGGGCACGGGAGAACCCGAGGTGTTCGACGCTGAACATCACGCGGCTGTGCACCGGATCGATCAGGTAGTCGCGTTCGTCCGCGCGACCGGCGAATGGCAGCAGCAGGCTTAACAGGCAAATTAGGCGAATGGCGGTCATGGCACTTGCGTCCCGGGGCAGCGGCGGGAAAGCTTGCGAGGGGAGAGTATGCGCGGCTGGGGGCGAAAGGCGAGTGCAGGGACTGCAACACTGTGTCGCGACATGCATTTGCGTGTTGCTGGGATGCGTCGTGAGCGTGACGGCGCTGGCCGACGTGCCGCTGTTTCGGCAGCTGGGCGCGGCCCAGGGCCTGCCGTCCGAGCATGTCCATGCGCTGGCCCAGGACCAGCATGACTGTCTCTGGGTAGGCACCACCGATGGCCTTGCGCGCTATGACGGCACGCGCTTCGAGGTCTGGCATCACGACCCCAGACGCAGCGACTCACTGCCCTCCAACCGGGTTCAGACCCTGCATCGCGACGGCCGCGGACGGCTCTGGGCGGGATTCGAGGGGGGAGGTCTTGGCGAAGTTCGCGAGCATGGCGAGCGCGTATGGCGCTGGCGGGGCGCCGACGGCGAGGATGCCGAACTGGATGTCTGGGCGATCGGCTCCGACGCGCAGGACCGGATCTATTTCGGCGGCTTCGGAACTGGCCTTGTGCGGATCAATCCGGAGACCGGGGAGCGCCGCGTCTGGCGCAGCGACGATGGCCTGCTCTCCGAGCACATCCTGGCCCTGCACAGCGATCCCGAAGGGCTGCTCTGGGTGGCCAGCCACGGCGGCCTGCAACGGCTGCGCGAGGATCGCCTGGAAACCCCCGGTGCCGACGAAGGCGCGCCCGCGCCGGGAGCGGTGTTCAGCCTGGGCGTGGATCAGGGCGAACTTTGGATGGGCAGCCGCGAGGGTGCCTTCCGCCGTCGCTCCGGGCAGTTTGAGCAGGTCAGCTCGGGGGCGGTCCTGGCGCTGGCCCGGGACGCCGAGGGCGCACTCTGGCTCGGGCGCCCGGCGGGGCTCGACATGCTGCCGCTCGACGGTGTGTTGCGACCTGCCTTCGGTGCGCCGCAGCGCGCGCGCCAGCGCAGCGTGATGGCAGTGATTCGTGACCACGAGGAGGGAATCTGGGTCGGCAGCGACGGTGCCGGTCTGTTTCACCTGCCGCCCCGCTGGCGGCGATTCCGCAGCTGGTCGCAAGCGGCCGGCGGGCTGTCCACGGCCACGCCGGTGGCGGCCGCGTTCAGCGCCGACGGATCGATGTGGGTGGGTGGCAGCGACGGTCGCATCGACCGCCTCGATGCGGCCAGTGGCGAAGGCCAGCTGCGCTTCGAGCTGCCTGCCGACTGGCCCGTCCGGCACGTCAGCGCCTTGCTCGAGCATGATGGAACGCTGTGGATCGGCACCCGGCAAGGACTGTTGCGCCAGTCGCTGGAGGCGGGCGCCGCCCCGCGTCGCTTCCTGCCCGGCGCGAGCGACCCCGACGCGCCGCCGGTGGGCGTGGTGGATCATCTGCTCGCTGCGCCCGATGGCTCAGTCTGGCTATCCATCTACGGTGGCGGCATCGAGCATCGCCAGGCTTCCGGCGCCTTGCTCCGCCGCTACACCGAGGCAGAGGGACTTGCCGGTCTGGACAGCGAGCAACTTCGCTTCGGTCCGGATGGACAGCTCTGGGTGGCCGGAGGCGACGGCCTGCAGCGTCTTGATCCCGACAGCGGCCGGCTGGTCAGTCTGGCCAGCCTGCGCGGCGAGCGGGTGTTTGGATTCGTGTTCGACGCCGATGGCGGTCTGTGGGTCTCGCGGCGTAGCGGCCTGCTGTATCTGCGCCAGCAGGACGGCAACTGGCTGCCGGGTGCGCTCACCAGCCTGCTGGTCGGCATCGAGGCCGGCGGGCTGAGCATCGATGGAGGGGGCAGACTGTGGGCCAGCAGTGCGCGCGGCCTGTGGCGGATCGATCCGCAGCGCGGCACCACACGCCGTTTCGGCGTCCGTGACGGATTGCCGGGACAGGAGTTCAGCGATCGCCCTCTGGCCGAATCAAGCGCCCCGGATGTCCTCGCGGCGGTGCTTCCCCAGGCGCTGCTGCGCATCGACGGCACGCTGTTCGATGGCGAAGCGCAGACGCCCGCGCTGCGGCTGGAGCCGCTCAGCCTGCGTCGTGACGGCGCCGCGCTGAGCCTGCCGGCTTCGCAGGCGGTTGCCCTGCGTCACGACGATCGCGAGATCGGCTTTGCGCTGCGGGTCAGCAGCTTCATCGAACCGGATGCCTGGCGCTACCGGATGCGTCTTGAGCCGTTCGACGCCGACTGGGTGGCGCTGGACGCCAGCGGCCAGCGGATTTTTCCCCTGCTGCCAGCCGGCGACTATCGCTTGCGGATGGCCGCCGCCGGACCGGAGGGCGAGTGGCATGAGCAGCCGCCAATCGCGCTGTCGGTGGCGCCGCCCTGGTGGGCCCTGCCGTGGGCGCGGGCGCTCCAGCTTGGCCTGCTGTTGGCGATCCTGATCGGTCTGTACTGGCTGCATCGTCGGCGTCTGGCCGCCCGTGCCGCCGTCGCCCTGGCCGAGTCCCAGCGCCGCTGGGCGCTGCAGGCCAGCGAACAGAAGTCCCAGTTCCTCGCCACCCTGGCCCACGAGATCCGCACCCCGATGACCGGCCTGCTCGGCATGGCCGAGCTGCTGGCCAACTCCGAGCTTGATCCGCAACAGCGCCACCGCCTGGCCGCTGTGCAGCAGTCCGGCGCCTTGCTCAGGCGGCTGGTGGACGACGCGCTGGACCTGGCGCGGATCGAGGCCGGACGGCTGGAAATCCGCACTCGCCCGACCGCGCTTCCTGCGCTGTGCAGGCAGGTGATCGACGGCATCGCGGTCAGCGCCGAGGCCAAGGGCCTGCGCATCGACTGCGTGCTTGATCCGCATACGCCCGCCTGGGTCATGGTCGATCCCGAGCGCCTGCAGCAGATCCTGCTCAACCTGCTCGGCAACGCGATCAAGTTCAGCGAGCGCGGTACGGTGAGGCTCACGCTCAGCGCGGAGGACGCGCCGCGACTGCGTTTCGAGGTCGAGGACAGCGGCCCGGGCATCGCGCCCGCGCAGCGCAAGCGTCTGCTGCGCCGCTACGAGCAGGCCGAGGGCGAAGTCACCGCAAGGCGCCACGGCGGCGCCGGCCTGGGCCTGGCCATCTGCAGCGAGCTGGCCACCGCCATGGGCGGCTCCTTGGACCTTGATGGCGGCGCGCAGGGCGGCACCCTGGCCCGACTGACGCTCCCGCTGACCGCCTGCGCGCCGGTGCGCGAGCTTGCCGACCAGCTGCCCTCCGCATCGCTGGAACGCGAGGCAAGCCTCGCGTGTGCGAGTCCGACTGGCCAGCACCTCCTGCTGGTCGAGGACGACCCGCTCGCCGCCGAAGCCATCGCCGGACTGCTTCGCCAGCTTGGCCATCGTCCGCAGCACGCAGCCCACGCGCTGGCGGCGCTGAGCGAGGCGGCGCTGGCCACCTTCGATGCCGCCCTGGTGGATCTCGACCTGCCCGGCATGGACGGCCTGCAGCTGGCCGGCCTGTTGCGCACGCAGCGTCCGGAGCTGCGCCTGATCGCGCTGACCGCGCGCAGCGACGCCGGTCTTGCCCAGAAGCTGCAGCAGGCGGGTTTTTTCGGCCTGCTGCGCAAGCCAGTCAGCGCGGCCGAGCTGCACGCCGCGCTTGGCGGCGGGCCGGCCGAAGCCTGATCCGGTCGCGCCCTTCAGCGCGCCGCAGCAGGCTTCACGATTCGCGGAAACGACAGGCTCAGAGCCACTTGGACAGTTCCAGCTTGGCCAGCTGGTTGCGGTGCACCTCGTCCGGGCCGTCGGCCAGGCGCAGCGAGCGCGCGCTGATGAAGAAGTGCGGCAGCGGGGTCAGGTCGGTCAGGCCCGCCGCGCCCCAGGCCTGCATCGCCCAGTCGACCACCTGGCAGGCCACGTTCGGCGCGACGATCTTGATCATGCCGATCTCGGCGCGCGCCGCCTTGTTGCCGGCAAGGTCCATCTTCCACGCTGCGTTCAGGGTCAGCAGCCGGGCCTGGTCGATCATGCAGCGGGCCTCGGCGATGCGCTCGTGCCAGACGCCCTGGCGGGCGATCTCGCGGCCAAAGGCGACCCGCGCGTTGAGCCGCTGGCACATCAGCTCGAGAGCGCGCTCGGACAGGCCGATCAGGCGCATGCAGTGGTGGATGCGTCCCGGTCCGAGCCGGCCCTGCATCAGCTCGAAGCCGCGGCCTTCGCCAAGCAGCAGGTTCTCGACCGGAACCCGGACATCGCTGAAGCGCATCTCGCAGTGGCCATGCGGCGCGTCGTCGAAGCCAAGCACCGGCAGTGCACGGACCACCTCGACCCCCGGAGTGTCCGCGGGCACCAGAACCAGCGAATGCTGCTGGTGGCGCGGGCCGTCCGGATCGCTGCGGCCAACCACGATGTACACCGAACAGCGCGGATCGCCGGCGCCGGATATCCACCACTTGCGCCCGTTGAGCACGTAGTGGTCGCCATCGCGCTCGATGCGCAGGGCGATGTTTGTGGCATCGCTGCTGGCCACGTCCGGTTCGGTCATCGCGAACGCCGAGCGGATTTCCCCGTTGAGCAGGGGAGTCAGCCAGCGCTGCTGCTGCTCGGGCGTGGCGTAGCGGGCCAGCACCTCCATGTTGCCGGTGTCCGGCGCTGAGCAGTTGAACACCTCGGGTGCCCAGCTGACCCGGCCGGTGATCTCGGCCAGCGGCGCGTACTCAAGATTGTTCAGCCCCGAAGCGCCCTCGTGCTCGGGCAGAAACAGGTTCCACAACCCTTCGGCGCGGGCCTTGGGCTTGAGTTCCTCGATCAGCCGGGTCGGCGTCCAGCGGCGGCCGGCGCGGGTGTTCTCCTCGATCTCCTCGTGGAAGCGCGCCTCGTTGGGATAGATGTGGCGGTCGAAGAAGGCCAGCATCTGCTCGCGCAGCGCTTGAACCTTGGGCGAGTACTCGAAATCCATGGATGAACCTGCCTGTTGTGATTCGAAGGGGTCAGCCCTGGGCCAGCTTCCAGCCCAGTTCGGCGACGGGTCTTGCCAGCTTGCCGGTCTCGACCGCCTGGGCGCTGCTGGCGGTGCCCTGCTGGGCGCGCTTGGCGATGCCCTGGGCGATGCCGGCCAGGCGGAACAGGTTATAAGCGAGATAGAACGGCATGTCGGGAATGCCCGCCTCGCGTCCGGTGGCGCGGCAATAGTCGGCGATGTAGTTGTCCAGCCGCGGGATCCCCAGGGCGTCGATATCGAGGCCGGCCAGGCCGCGCATGATGCCGGGCGGGGTGAACCAGGCCAGGCAGTGGTAGGCGAAGTCGGCCAGCGGATGGCCAAGGGTCGACAGCTCCCAGTCGAGTACCGCAATCACCCGCGGCTCGGTAGGGTGGAACACCAGGTTGTCGATGCGAAAATCACCATGCACGATGCGCGTCGCTTCGTCCTTTGGAATCCGCGTCGGCAGCCAGTCGATCAGCTGCTCCATGGCCTCGATGCGCTCGGTCTCGGCGGCGCGGTACTGCTTGCTCCAGCGGCCGATCTGGCGGGAGAAGTAGTTGCCTGCGGCGCCGTAGTCGGAAAGCCCGACGGCCTCCGGATCGACCTGGTGCAGGGCGGCGATGGTGCGGTTCATGGCGGCATAGATCGCGCCGCGCTCGCCGGGCTCCAGTTCGGGCAGGGCCGCGTTCCAGAAGATCCGCCCCTCCATGCGCTCCATGACGTAGAACATTCGGCCGATCACCGACTCGTCCTCGCACAGGGCGAGCACACGCGGCACCGGCACCTCGCTGCCGGCCAGCGCGGCGAGCACCCGGTACTCGCGCTCCACCGCATGCGCCGAGGGCAGCAGCTTGGCCACCGGCCCCGGCTTGCTGCGCAGGACCAGGCGGCGGTTCGGGGTGTCCAGGGCAAAGGTCGGGTTGGACTGCCCGCCCTTGAATTTGGTCAGCGTGATCGGGCCGCTGAAGTCATCGAGGTGCACGCTGAGCCAGTCGCTGAGCGCGTCGGTATCCAGCGGGGCGGCGGTGTCCTTTCCGGTCATCGGCATTTCTCTCATCCACGCAGAGCCGCGAGCCTAGCAGCCTGCCGGCGAGGCCGGCATCCCCGGGTTGTCGCTGCCCACCGACGAGCGGGCGCCGATCCGCCGCCCGAGCCTGCGACACTGGTGCCCCGCAATCGAGCAAGGGGCTGCCTGATGATGCGTACCCGCTCCCTGGCGACCGTCCTGGCCGCCGCCGTCCTGCTTGCACCGCTGTCCTTCAGCTTTGCCGAAGAAAAGCGCGAGCAGCCCAAGGCCAAGCCGGATGTGCGCGGCATGATGACCGGCAGCGCTGCCTCTTCCGGGCAGAAGAAGGCTGTCCACTACAAGGACTGCGCTGAGGTGCGCAAGGCCGGCAAGGCGCCGTTGCGCCGTGGCCAGCCTGGCTATGCCGCGCATCTGGATCCGGACGGCGACGGTATCGCCTGCAAGTAGCGACGGCGCCAGTCGGGGCCTGGCGAACGGCAACGCTGTCCTGCGTCGCGCTGCCGAGCACGCTGCCGCCCCGGCGCGGCCTTGCGCGCCTGCGCAGTGCGCTGTTCCGACGGCGAGATCGCGCAGCCGCTACCATCGGCGTCTGTCCGATCGGTGGCCGAGCGATGACCCAGACCCAGCACTTTCGCGCCTGTCCGCTCTGCGAAGCGCTCTGCGGCCTGCAGATTACGGCCGAGAACGGGCATCCCACGGCGATCCGCGGCGATGCTGAAGATAGCTTCTCGCGCGGACATATCTGCCCCAAGGGCAATGCCATCCTCGACCTGGAGAGCGACCCCGACCGCCTGCGTCGCCCGCTGCGCCGGCGCGGCTCGGACTTCGAGGAAATCGGCTGGGACGAGGCCTTGGCCGAGGCCGGCGAGCGCCTGGCCGCCGTGCAGCGGACCCACGGCGCCGATTCGCTGGCCGCCTATGTCGGCAACCCGAACGTCCACCATTTCGGCCATCTGGCCTACCTGCCGCTGCTGCTCCGCGCGCTGCGAACAAAGAACGTGTTCAGCGCGTCCTCGGTCGACCAGTGGCCGCACCAGCTGGTCAACTGGGCGATGTACGGGCACCAGTTCCTGCTCCCGGTGCCGGATATCGACCACACCGACTGCTTCCTCATGCTGGGCGCCAATCCGGCTGCGTCCAACGGCAGCCTGATGACGGTCGCCGACGTGACCCAGCGGCTCAAGGCGCTGGCTGCCCGCGGCCAGCTGATCGTGGTCGATCCGCGACGCACCGAGACCGCGCAGCTGGCCAGCGAGCACCTTTTCATCCGTCCCGGCGGCGACGTCTGGTTCCTGCTTGCCCTGCTGCAGTCGATGCAGCGCCAGTCCGCACCGCGGATCGACGCCTATGCCGGAAAACTGACTGACTTCGAGATCGCCATGCAGGCGGTCGCTGCCGTGGATATCGGCCATCTGCCTGATCGCTGCAGCATCGACATGGCCGCCGTGGAACGCATCGCCACAAGCTTCCTCGCCGCACCGCGCGCCGTGGCCTACGGGCGCATGGGACTGTCGACGCAGGAGCATGGCACCCTCTGCCAGTGGCTGTTGCAGCTGATCAATCTGTTCAGTGGCAATCTTGATCGCGCGGGCGGCAGCCTGCCGGCGGAGCCGGTGTTCCCGCTGACCGGCCCGGGCACCGCCGCCGGGCACCGCGATCGCTGGCGCTCGCGGGTCCGCGGGCTGCCCGAATTCGCCGGCGAGCTGCCGGTTTCGGCGCTGGTCGAGGAGATCGCCACCCCGGGCGCCGGGCAGATCCGCGGCCTGTTGACCTGCGCCGGCAATCCGGTTCTCAGCACGCCGGACGGCGCGCGGCTCGACGGCCTGCTCGGCGGGCTGGAGGCGATGGTTTCGATCGACCTGTACGTCAACGAGAGCACCCGCCACGCGCACCTGATCCTGCCGCCAGCCTCGTTCCTGACCCAGTACCACTACGACCTGGTGTTCAACGGCTTCGCCGTGCGCAATATCGCCCGGCTTAACACGCCGCTGCGCGAGCGCGGCGCCGACGAGCGTGCCGACTGGGAGATCCTCAACGGTCTGAGCCTTGCTTACGCCGCCGCCGCGGGCAAGACGGTGCAGCCGCTGCCGCCACCCAGGGCGATGATCGCGGCGGGACTGAAGGCCGGAGGCAGCAGAATCGATATCGCACGGCTTGAAGCTGCGCCGCATGGTCTTGATCTCGGCCCATTGCGGCCGTCCCTGCTGGGGCGTCTGCAGACCGCCAGCGGCGCCATCGAGTGCGCGCCGGCGCTGTTCATGGAGGCGCTCGCCGCCCTGACTGCGGTGCCGGTTGCGTCCAGCGACAAGGCGTTTCCCCTGCGTCTGATCGGTCGCCGCCACGTTCGCAGCAACAACTCATGGATGCACAACGCGCAGCGACTGGTCAAAGGGCCGACCCGTCATGCACTGTGGCTGCATCCCGACGACCTGGCCGCTGCCGGTGTCTCATCGGGGCAGCGCGTGCGTCTGTGCTCGCGCGTCGGCTCGGTGGAAGTTGAGGTGGAGTCGAGCGACACGGTGGCACCCGGCGTGGCCTGCCTGCCGCACGGCTTCGGCCATCAGTTGGACGGGGTGCGCTTGTCGCGTGCCAGCGCCGTGCAAGGCGCCAACTACAACGCCCTGAGCGACCCGGCAAGGCTGGATGCGCCCTCCGGCAACGCTGCGCTCAACGGCCTACCGGTGCGCGTGGAAGCGGTTGCCTAGCTTTCAAGGATTCCACATGCGCGCAGCGCAAGGGTTATGCGTCGGGTTGCTCGGCGGCCTGCGCCGCCAGCACGCTGTCCAGCCACTGCCTCGCTTCCGGCTCCGTATCGAAGATGCGCATCGCGCAGCCGCTGTCGAGGTAGATGCGCTGCCATTGGCCGATCAGCACCTGGCGACCCGGGCGCGGCGGGCAGACCAGACCCATCGCGATCCGCCCGCGCCGGCTCAGCGCGCACACCTGGTCGCGCAGCAACGCTTCGGCGTCCGGGGTCAGCAGGGCTTCCTGGTCGACCACGATGGCAAGCACGGCCCACGGCTGCCCGCCGATCTCCGCCATCCACCCATCAAGCAGGCCAAGGTACTGGCGCACGCCTTCCGGATTGGTCGCCCCACCGCCTTCGATGCGCAGGATGCGATCAATGCGCTGAATCGAAACGATGCCGCCGTGGGGACTGAACTCGACCATGCCGACAGAATGCGTTGCCGGGATCGTTGGATCAATGCCTGAAGCGCCGGCCGTTGCAATGCCGAAAGCCGGAGCTCTCACCCAGCCCGTTGCCATGCGGTTTCCCTTTGCTGCTCAACGCGGCAGCAGCCACCACAGCAGGTGCATTGCGATGACCGCCGTACTGATCAGGTCGCGGAGCCGGCGGTAGGCGGCCGGCCAGCGCTGGTCGGCGCGGTCGATCCGCCACCAGATCAGGAATCCGGCTGCGAGCAGGCCAAGCGCCAGCGCCGGGCGGAAGTGCAACAGCAGAGCGGCAAAACCGATAAGGCTGGGCAGCACGGCCTCGGCGTAGCGCCAGAAGCCGGCGCCGTCGAGCAGGCCGGCGCCCCAGCGGGTGCCGCCGAGAAAGCTCAGGATCAGTGCGCCGTAGGCGATGAACACGTTGAGTGCGAGACCGGCGCGCTCCGGCCACAGCAGGGCGGCGAGCAGGCTGCCAGCGAACGGCAGCGCGCCGGCCAGGGTCAGCGCACGCACGCCGCGCGGCAGGTCCGGATCGGTGTGCATGGCTGGCTCAGGCTGCGCTGCCGCGGCGCTTGGCCGCCGGTTTCGCGCTCTTTGCGGCCGCCTTGGCCGGCGCTGCCGGTTTGCTCGATGGCTGCTTGCTGGCGGTCTTCTTGGCCGCGGCGCTGGTCTTGCTTGCGGCTTTGGTGGAGGCCGGCGTCTTGGTCGCTGGCTTGCCGCCGCCGGCGGGGGGCTTGGCCTTGCCGGCCTTCGCGGCTGCCGCGGCGACCTTGCCGGTCAGCGCCGCGAGCACTTCCTCGGCATGACCTGCCGGTTTGACCTTGGGCCAGACGTGGCTGACCCGGCCGTCGGCGCCGACCGCAAAGGTGCTGCGCACGATGCCCATGAACTTGCGTCCGTACAGGCTCTTCTCGGTCCACACGCCGTAGGCCTCAAGCAGGCTGTGCTCCGGATCCGCTAGCAGGGGCAGGGCGAGCTCGTACTTGGCGACGAACTTGGCGTGCGATGCGCTGCTGTCGGCGGATACGCCGAATACCGCGATGCCTGCCTTGTCGAACTTGCCGCGCAGGTCGCGAAAGCTGCAGGCCTCGGTGGTGCAGCCCGGCGTGTTGTCCTTGGGGTAGAAGAACAGGACATAGGGCTTGCCCTTCAGCTCGCTGGAACGACGTGTCTTGTCCTGATCATCCTTCAGGGCGAAGGACGGGGCCTTGTCGCCGACGGTCAACATGCGCGCATCTCCCTCAGAGGTCAGCCCACAGTATCCCCGATGCCCGCGTGGAAGTGCAGTCAAGCAGGGCCTGCGCCGCGCTTCTGCGCAGCGGCCAAGCCCGGCCCTGCAAGATCCTGGTGGCGCAAGGCCAAGGCGGCGACGGCGGCCAGCAGGAGGGCGCCGAGGTCGGCCAGGGCGACGTTATGCAGCGCACTGTTCAGTTGTTCCGCGCGCACCGCAAAGTACAGGAAGCTGGCGTCGGCGATGGCCAGCGCGGCGAGCATCGGCATCCGCAGCGAGTGCCGCCGTAGCGACCACAGCGCCCCGGCTGCGAGCAGGCCGAAAAGCACGGCGCGATGGCGCAGCAGCAGCTCGGTGGACGGCGCAAGGCTTGTCAGTCCATAGCCCTCGCGCAGGGTCGCGCCGCCGAGCACGCCGAGCACAGGCAGTGCGTGCACCGCGGCGAGCAGGAGCATGCACCCTATCCCCAGTCGCGCTCTCGGTCTCATGCCGGCTCGGCCAGCGACAGCTGGCGCATGGCGCGCCACTGCAGCGCGCTCAACCAGGCGACGATGGCCGCCTGGCCGAGCAGGACGGCAATTCCGACCGGCTGCGGATCGATCCATG
This sequence comes from uncultured Lysobacter sp., assembly GCA_964350895.1. Lineage (GTDB taxonomy): Bacteria > Pseudomonadota > Gammaproteobacteria > Xanthomonadales > Xanthomonadaceae > Pseudomarimonas. Next base: position 31,944 of record CAYGMG010000011.1, on the reverse strand, counting down.
GCGAGACGGTCAGCGCGACGCTGGCCAACACCCACAGGGCGTTGCCGATGGCCTGGATCCACGGCCAGCGCGTGCCGACACGCGGCAGGCGAGACAGCGGGAACATCGCGGCGCCGTAGAGCGCGGCAAACCCTGCCACGGCGATCACCGCGGCTACCGGCGCACCGATAGCCAGCGCCAATGGTCCAGCGAACAGCAGGGCAAGCAGGCCGGCAGGAAGGCTCAACACGGCATCCAGCCACAGGGCGCGCTGGATCGGCAGGGCAGGGGAATGCGTCGACATGGCCTTGGCTCCTCGGAAAGTGCAGCCAGCCTGAGCGGCCCCCCGTGCGAATGCGATTACCTGCCGGGTAATGCCGCGCCGCTCTTGCCCGTCCTACACTGCGCCCATGGACAGCCACGCCTCGCCGATCGGACTCCTGCTGCGTGACTGGCGTCGCCGGCGCCAGCGCAGCCAGCTGCAGCTGGCCGGCGAGAGCGGCATCTCGACCCGTCATCTGAGCTTTGTCGAAACCGGCCGCGCCCAGCCGAGCCGGCAGCTGCTGCTGCGTCTGTGCATCGTGCTCGACCTGCCGTTGCGGGAGCGCAACCAGCTGCTGCTGGCTGCCGGTTTCGCACCGGCGTACGCCGAACGCGGTCTGGATTCCAGCGCCCTGGCCGCGGCGCGTGAAGCGCTGCAACGCCTGCTGGCCGCGCACGAGCCCTATCCGGCACTGGTGATCGACCGCCACTGGCAGCTGCAGCTGGCCAATCGTCCGGCGCTCGCCTTGCTGCGTGCGCTGATGCCCGGGCTGGATGCCGATCAGCGAATCAACGTGTTGCGGATCAGCCTTGATCCCGAAGGCCTGGCGCCAGCGATCATCAACCTCGGCGAGTGGCGCGCCTACATCCTGCAGCGCCTCGCCCAGCTGGCAGCCGCGAGTGGTGATCCGCTACTCGTGCGCTTGCACGGGGAACTAGCGGCCCTGCCGCCGCTGGAGGGCGAGCAGCCTGCCTCGCCTGGCGCGGCCGGCAACGACTTCGCCGTGCTGTTCCGCCTGCGCACGCCATGCGGCGAGATCGCCCTGCTCAGCACCCTGACCGTGTTCGCGGCGCCGGCCGACGTGACCCTGTCCGAACTCGCCATGGAGGCCTTCTTCCCCGCCGATGAGGAGAGCGCATCGCGGCTGCGCCAGCTACTCTCCGCGGTCTGATTCCGTCGCCCGCACCAGGGTGAACCAGAAAATGCTGCCGCCACCCTCGCGTGGCGCATAACCTATTGTTCCACCCATGCGAGTGACCAGCTCGCGGCAGATCGCAAGACCGAGTCCGGTGCCGCTGTGGCGCCGGGAGTCGGAACCGTCGGCCTGGCTGAAGCGCGAGAACAGACGGGGGCGGAAGTCCTCGGGCACGCCGCTGCCGCGGTCGCGCACCTCGATGCGGACGGCATCGCCCTCGAACAACGCTTCCAGTTCCACCGATTCGCCTGCCGGAGAGAACTTGGCCGCGTTGGCCAGCAGGTTGGCCAGCACCTGCTGGAGGCGATCGGGATCGGCGCGCACCCACAGCGGTGCGCCGCCGGCGATCGCTTCGATTCGCACCTTCAGGCCCTGCGCAAAACCAAGATTGAGCGCTGCGGCGCGGGACAGCTGGTCATGCAGGTCGAGCCGGACCATCGCCATCTGCAGCCCGCCCTGGGCGAGCCGTTCCAGGTCCAGCAGGTCATCGATCAGCAGGGAGAGCCGCTGGGTGTTCTGGCGCGACACCGCGATCAGCGTGCGCACGGTTGGCGGCAGCTCGCCGAGAGCGCCCGCGTCGAGCATGGCCAGCGAGCCACTGATGGCGGTCAGCGGCGTGCGCAGCTCGTGGCTGACCGTGGACACGAAGGCGCTCTTGAGCCGCTCCAGGCGCTGGCGCTCGGTGACGTCGGCGGCCACCCCGAGCAGGCGCTCGGCGCGATGGTGGGGATGGCGCAGCAGGCGCGCGGTGAGGTGCAGGTCGATGGGTGCCCCGTCCAGCCTGCGCACTGCGAGGTCCACACCCACTACGCCGTCAGTGCGGGCCGCGTGGCGCACCGCCGCGGCAAGTTGGCGTCGCGAAGCCGGATCGAGGCAGTCCTCAATGATCCGCAGCGGCGGCCGATCATCGTTTTCGGCGCCGAACAGCGACCGGCACGCCGAGTCCCAGAGCAAGGCGCCCTCTTCCCGGCGCCATTCCCAGACCCCGATCCGGGCTACCTGGGTGGCCATGGCGAAGCGCCGGTTGGCCTCGGCCAGCGCTTCGCCCGCCTCGGCCAGCGCTGTCTCCCGGCGCAGTCCGTCGCGCCACCAGAGCAGCACCAGGTGCAGGAGCAGGAAGCTGCCGGTGGAGAAGCCCAGGGCCAGGGTCGGCAGGCGCAGTAGCGGACCGCTCGGTTGCGGGGCGATCGTGGCCATCCACCAGCCGGGCATCGGTTCGCCGACGGACTCGCGCAGGACCCCGGCCCGCACCGCTGCTGCTTCGCTGTAATGCGGACCCGCGTAGGCGATCTGCTCCCGGTAGCCGATCGCCAGCGCCGGGTTCTCCGAGCTCAGCGCGACCACGTTCTCCAGTCTGGGTTGCAGACGCAGGACGGCGACCAGCATGCCGTCCTCGCCGCCCTGCAGCGGGGCGTACAGGAGCAGGCCCAGGCCGCCCTGCAACAGCTCGATCGGCCGCGAGTACACGGCCTGTCCGCTGCGCCTTGCAGTATCGAGCAGCGATTGGCGAATCGGGTCCTGGTTGGGGCGGGTGCCGACCAGGGCCTGCATCTCGGGCATCGGCTCGGCCCAGCGCACGGTGCCCGAGTTGTCCAGCCACTGCAGCGAGACCAGGCCGGGGATGTCGCGCAGCAGCGAGCGCGCGCTGACCCGCCAGGCCGGTTCGGACAACCCGCTGCCCGCGTCCCAGCGTTCGGCCATGCGCATAACGGGCCGGCGAAAGGCGGCGACGCTGCTCTGCAAGCGCCCCCCGATCAGGTTCAGCTCGGCGCGCTGGAGGTCGAGCGCTGCCTGCTCGGACTCGACCACCAGGGCACGCCAGAACAGCAGGCCCGAGGCCAGCAGGACAATCACCAGCAGTTCCACCGTCGCTTGGCGGAACGGCAGGGCGTGCTCGGCCAGGCGACGGCGCGTGGATACGCCCATGGCCAGGGCAAGTCCGAACTGGGCCAGGGCAAAGCTGAAGGGCAGCTCGGTGACCTGTTGCCAGGCCGACAGCTCCGGCGCCTGCAGGACGCCGCTGACCAGCACGAAGACGGGCAGCGCCATCGGCAGGGCCAGCAGCACCCTGAGCGCGGTCAGCGCCCGCGTTCCATCCGGACGCCAGATGACGATGGCCAGCGAGAGCGACAGCGTGGCCAGCGCCGAAGGCAGCACGATATCCCCCGCGGGCGCCGCCTGGAGTGCGGGCAGCAAGACGGTCGGCAAGCTGAGCCAGGTGAGGCCCAGAGCGATGGCGACGCCCAGCGCGGCGACTATCACGGTCAGCCCGGTCAGCGCATGCTGCAGCCAGCGCACGCTGCGGCCGCGTGCCAGCAGCGACAGCGCGGCGGCGGCAAGACCCAGCCAGGCCTCCATCGCCAGCGCCGGATCGAGTCCTGCCAGCCCGGCCAGCGCGTAGACCAGCACCGTGCCGGTCAGCAGGTGGGGCAGGCGCTGGGGGCGTGGTGCCGAGGTGGGGGCAGCGGGCATCAGCCGTTATATCCGCGTGTCCGGGCGAGCTGTCACCTAAAGCCTAGCCTGTCGACCACCGCCAGACGTTGCCTCGGCACCCGCGTGCCGCCGGCAAGCGCCTCGCGAGGCGTACCGCAGGAAGCGCGTCAGGTCGGGTCGGCGTGAGGCGGCCCGCGGCGCTGCGCGGGCCGCCTACCAGCCATCGTGCCCTAGCGGACGCTGATTTCGCGGAGCAGGTGGGCGGCCGGATAGACCTTGTCCAGCGCCTCGAGCATCGCCTGCGGATGGACCGACACCGTGCGGTTGACCGCGCCATCAAAGAAGAAGGCGCCGCCCAGTGAGCGGATATTGCCATCGAACACCAGACCAACGACCTCGCCGCTGGCGTTGATCAAGGGGCTGCCCGAATTGCCGCCGATGATGTCGTTGTCGGACACCTGATTGAAGCGCGCATCAAGGTCCAGGCGGGGCTTGGCCTCGACCCAGGACGGCGCAAGCTTGTAGGGCTCGTAGTCGCTGGCCCGGGCATACAGGCCGGCGATCTCGGTGAACGGCGGCACCGCCTCGCCTTTTTCCTCCCAGCCACGGACGGTCCCGTAGGACAGGCGCAGGGAGAAGGTCGCGTCCGGGTACACGCTGGTGCCCTGGCGGGCAAAGCGCGCCGCGGCCAGCTGCTCGGCAGCGCGGCGCTCGACGGCCTGGATCTCGCCTTCGTAGCGCTGGCGCAGTTCGCGGCCGAAACGGTCGACGCTGCGGGCCAGTGCGATGGCCGGATCCTCACTGGCGGCAAGCGCCGCGGCGCCGCCCTCCCAGAGTGTCTCGCGCAGCGCCGGGTCGCCCAGCTTGCTGCTGTTGACGATGTACGCGGCCAGCGCTTCGGGTGAGCGCTTGCCCAGCACCTCGCGGACGAAGGGATGGTCGGCACCGAGCAGCTCACGCAGCTTGGACAGCGACCAGCCGAGCTTGACCTTTTCGTACTCCGGATACAGCGGCGACTTCGCCAGCAGACGGGCGCGCACCGCCGGCAATCCGGCCTCGGCGAACTCGCGCAGTCGCTTGCCGTCCTCCTTGCCGCGCTCTTCGGCGGCACGCACCAGGGTCTCCGCCCAACCAAGGTGCTGGCTAAGAAAGCCGAGCCCACCTTCGATCAGCGAGTAGTCGACGTACAGGTCGCGCCAGATCTGCTGCACGGCGGCAATTTCCTGCCACGGATCACCGTACTGCTCGCGGCGCGCGGGATCGGCCATTACCCAGTCGCGCAGGGCCTTTTCGGCATCGGCCTTTTCCTGCATCACCGCCGGGGCGAGCAGGGCCTGGTACATGCCGGTGCGCGCCTTGAAGCCGTTCTCGACGCCGACCAGATCGCTCTGCGCGATCCGCGAATTCTCTTCGCTCTGGCTGCTGAACTGGCGCAGCAGGCCGCGCATTTCGGCGGCGAACACCAGGCGGAATGGCAGCACGGCGTCGCGCTGGGTTTCCAACTGGGCGACGGTGAGCAGGCGTTGGGTGCTGCCCGGATGACCCAGGGTCATCACCAGCTCACCCTCGCTGGCGCCTTCGCGGCGGATGGGGAAATGCGCCTCCGGCTGCAGCGGCTCGCCGTCCTGGTAGACGCGCAGCAATCCCATGTCCAGGTTGTAGCGCGGGAAGTTGAAGTTGTCCGGGTCGCCACCGAAGAAGCCGGAGGCATATTCCGGCGTGAACACCAGCCGCACGTCCTGGTAGCGACGGTACTGATAGAGATGCTGCACGCCGCCCTGATACAGCTCGACAATGTCGCAACGGGTGCTGGCGCTGTCCTTCCCCACACACTCGGATTCGATCTTCGACTGCTCGGCCTTCTTGGCATCGTTGTAGGCCTTGCCGGCAAGCCCAAGGGTCGCCGTGCGGATGCGCTCGGTAACGTCGCTGGTCTGCTCGAGCTGGTTGATTTCCATGCCCGGGCACTGCTGCTCGGCACCGCGCTCGGCGGCCAGGAAGCCGTCATTGACGTAGTCGTTCTCGGCCGAGCTGAGCTGCTGCACGCAGCCAAGCACGCAGTGGTGGTTGGTCAACACAAGTCCGGTCGGCGAGACAAACGACCCCGAACAGCCGCCGGCCAGACGCACCGCACTCTTCATGGCCCGCTGCAGCCAGTCGGCCCCGGGGTCGAAGTCATGCTCGGCCTTGAGCGCCTCGCGCGGCAGGTTGTCCAGGGTCCACATGCCTTCATCGGCGAAGGCTGGCAGGGCGAAGGCGAGCAGCAGGGAGGCAGCAAGTGTGCGCATGGAAAGGCTCCGGGCCGGGCAAACCCCTATGCTAACCCGGACCCGAGCACCCGCAGACCCGGTTCATGGCAACCGGTCGATAGCGTCCGTCGCTCCGGCGAGTCCGCCTTGTTGCAGACCCTGCCTCGGACTCCCCCACTTTGAGGCCGAGCCGCGTCGCGCAGGCGCGATGGAAGGATCCGTCCGGGCATCGGCCTGAATGCGTGACAAGGACGCAATGCTCCTGTTCTCAGGGCAATCCGGCGAGCTGTTGTGGGAGCGGATCGTATCCGCGACCGCGACGCCTCGATCTGACCGCAGTCAGCGGCAAGCCTGTCGCGCTGCGGTCGCGGATACGATCCGCTCCCACAGAAAGCCGGCGCAATGGATGGACACCGACGAACGGCAAATCTGCGCCCAAGACAGGCTTCTACGCTCCACCCGCTGTGAATCTTCATTCCCGCGCAGGCGGGAACCCGGCTCTTGCCGTTTCGAGAGGTCGAAAGCGATGGATTCCTGCCTTGGCGGACGTGCGTGCCGCGCCGCCGCATCGGGTTGCGCAGCGCTGTTTCAGTTGCCGGCTGCAGGCCCGCGCCAGTACCAGTGCCACGGCTCGTAGACGATCCCATGCGGATTGTCGCGGGGGTAGCTGAGGCGGAAGCCGAAGTCGGCGGCGTGGCGGCTTAGCCAGGCGAAGGCGGCTGTGTGCTCGAAGCTCTCTTCGGCGGGCGGCTCTCCGGTCGTACCGATGTCGATGGCGCGACCGCTGTGGTGTTCGCTGAAGCCGGGGGCTGTGTTGACCGCCAGGATATCGGCGATGCGCTGGCCGCGGGCCAGCTTGCGTTCGATGATGCCGCGCTGGTAGCTGAAGCCGCGGAAGCCGGATACCGCATGCATCAAAACACCTTGTTCCCCTGCCGCGCGACGCATGCGCAGCCACTGAGTCGCGCAGTCGGGGTGCAGCCAGAGCGGCCGGCCGAAGCGGTCATTGCCGCAGCGAAGCAGGCGGGGCGGTTCGGAAACCAGGGCCAGCCGAGTGCGCTGTGTGTAGTCGATAGCGTCTATGCCCAAGCCGTCAAGTTGGCGCAACAGTCGGTTAAGCGGCGGCTCGCCGAGCGGCAGGGCGGTGTGCTGGCGCGGTAGCTGCTTGAGCGGCGTCGGACGGCGCGGCTGCAGGCGGCCGGCGGCGCGCAGGCCAAGGCAGGCGAGCACTTGGGCAAGTCCGTGCTCGGGTCGGACGCAGTCCGCATGCAGCGGCTGCAGCTGGTAGCTGCCGCAGGCAAGCCGTCGGATCGCGGCCAGAAAGCGGCCGTCATGCTTGCGTCGCAGCAGGAGTTGGCTGCGCGCCAGTACACGCGCTTGGGCATTGGCCCGCGCGCGCAGGCAGTCTGCCGGCACGGCATCGGCATGGTCGGCATTGAACAGCCACTCAGGCCGCATGCGGCGCCTGCAGTCGATCAAGCAGGGCTTGCGGCCGCTCCGGGCTGAGCAGCAGCATGCTTCCGTCGTTGCGGGTAAGGGCCAACACCCTTGCCGGGTCGGTGATCAGGCAGAACGCCTTGCTGCCATTGGCCAGTCGGAAGTATCCGGCGGAAAATCCGGGCAAGGCGAAGCCATTGGTCTTCCAGCGCGGGCGCAGGTCGGGGTGCTCGTCGAGACTGACGATGCGCGCCTTGCCGGGGGCGATGTCGGCGAGCGCCACCTGCTGGCGGTAGAAGGTGGCGGTGATGCATAGCGTGCGGCCATCGAACTCCAGACGGGTGCGGCCGAACGCCCAGAACAGCAGCGCGGCCAAGGCAAGGCAGAGCAGCGCGCTGAGTGCAGCGCCGACCAGGGCCTTGGGCCCGGCCGAGGCCAGCATGGCGCCGGCGATCGACAGCGGAATCAGTACCGTCACCCCGAGCAGGGTCACCCAGGCGCGCTTGCGCACCGGGGCGAGCTTGGTCTGCGTGTGGGCGGGCAGGGCGGCGGCTTGGCTCATTTCTCGGTCTCCGCGGCAGGCGGCTTGCGCGGCTTGAGTCTGCCCGATTTCAGCAGTGCATCGCGCAGCAGGTACTCGATCTGTGCGTTCAGTGAGCGCAGGTCGTCCTCGGCCCAGCGCTGCACCGCCGCCAGGACCTGCTCATTGACTCGCAAGGGAAAGGCTTTCTTTTCGGCCATCGGGATCTGCCGGCCGCCGCACGGGCGACGGCCGGCTGCCGGTCAGTAGATCGAGCCGGTGTTGACCACCGGCTGCGTGGCGCGGTCGGAGCACAGCACGACCAGCAGGTTGCTGACCATCTGCGCGCGCCGCTCTTCGTCGAGCTCAACCACGCCCTTGGCCTTGAGGTGATCCAGGGCCATCTCGACCATGCTGACTGCGCCTTCGACGATCCGCGTGCGCGCGGCGATCACGGCGTTGGCCTGCTGCCGCTGGAGCATGGCGTGGGCGATCTCGGGCGCGTAGGCCAGATGGCTTATGCGCGCCTCCAGCACTTCGATGCCGGCGGTCGCGAGGCGCTCCTCCAGCTGCCGCTGCAGGTCCTGGCTGATCTCGGCAGCGTGGCTGCGCAAGGCGACCTGGTCGGGCTCGTGCTGGTCGTAGGGATAGCTGGTCGCCATGGCGCGGATCGCAGCCTCGGACTGCACGTGCACGTAGCTCTCGTAGTCGTCGACGTTGAACACTGCCTCGGCCGAGTCGACGACCTTCCAGACCACCACCGCGGCGATCTCGATCGGGCTGCCGTCGGCCTCGTTGACCTTGAGCCGGCTGCTCTCGAAGTTGCGCACCCGGAGCGAGACCTTGCGCGCGCTGAAGAACGGGTTGTTCCAGCGCAGTCCGGTCTCCTTGACCGTACCGACATAGCGGCCGAACAGGGTCAGCACGGCGGCCTGATTGGGCTCGACCATGTAGAAGCCAGCCATGGCGACACCGGTGGCGATCAAGGCCAGGACCGCGGGTACCGCTATCAGCGGGCCGCCGATACGACTGCCCACGATGAGCGCCCAGCCTTCAAGCAGAAGCAGCGCAATCAGCGTGAGCAGGAGGGGGATACCCGCAGCGGAACGGATGTTTTCTTCTTTCATGGCCGCCATCTCCTGAGTGATCGGAATTGCCTGCGCCGTCGTCGGCAGGCTAATACCAAAGTGATATCAGTGTGGCATACGTGACCGGTCGCCGTCAGCGGCGGTTCATTTTGCCGGCGTGATGGCGGGCACCTGCAGGTCGACCAGGGGCGTCGGCAGCTTTTCCGAGCCGATCAGCAGCTCCTGGCCATCGGCGCTGAAGCTGATCGCCTCGGCCTGCGGCAGCCAGGGAAAGCTCAGCACCCGGGGCGCGCGGCTCACCGCGCTGGCCCAGTCCTCGCCGGGACCCCGCGCGTAGAGCATGACCCGGCGGTAGTTGAGCACCGCAAGCAGCCGGTTGTCCGGCGAGATGTCAGCCGAGGTGACCTGCGAGCGGTAGCGTCCGTAGACCGGGTTGCGCGCCAGATCGTCATCGCTGGGCTGCTCGATGCCCTGCAGCAGGCCGATCCGTTGCGCGGTCTCGATGCGCTCGCCGCGTGGTGCCTTGGGCAGCCGGAACAGTTCGGGTGGCACCCGCTTCTTGGAGATCAGCAGCAGCTCGCCGGTCTCCCGGTCGACTGCCATGGCCTCGCAGTCGCGGGCGCCGTCCGGCCAGCGAAAGCGCATCTTCCAGGCGATCCGCGGCCGCGCGTCGACAAGCTCCTTGGGCTCCTCGACCGCATAGATGGTCAGCTCCTGGCGCAGGCCGCCGTTGTCGCCGGTATCCGCGACCAGCAGCAGGTCGCGATCCGCGCCGCGCTGTAGGGCGATGTCCTCCCAGTCCAGATTGCGCGCGCCACGCAGGTGCAAGGTGGCGAGCACGTCGCCGCCGGGACCGAGCGCGAACAGACGGGCCTTCTCGCCGCTGTCGTTGTGGGTCCAGATCACCCCGGGATGTCGATGCGAGGCAGCAAAGCCGCTGATCTCGGCGACTCGGGGATCCCGGATCAGCGCGCGATACTCGACCTTCGCATCGTCAGCGTGGGCGAAGCCTGCAAGGGTGCCGAGCAGCAGGCAGCACAGCCAGCCGACCAGCGCGCGGCGATGCAGCGGGAGGTGCCCAGCCGCGGCCGCACTCACGCGCCGCGGTCCTCGTCGTCGGCGCTGATCTCCAGCACCCGCAGCCGGCCGAGCAGTTCGATGCCAGAGTAGAAGTCGTAAGGCTCGCCATTGCCGATGCTAAGCCCGATGTGGCCGGCGCCGAAGGCGGGCAGGGCGGCATCGTAGCCGCGCCAGCGGCCCTCGACCCAGGCCATCACCCAGGCGTGCGGAACAAACACATCGTTGCGCCCGGCATAGCCCGGCGAATAGGCAAGGCCGGTGACCACCCGGGCCGGAATGCCCTCGGCGCGCGCCATCGCGGCGAGCAGGACGGCGTGCTCGGTGCAGTCGCCCTCGCGCAGGGTGATGACTTCGGCGGCCGACGCGTAGCCAACCCGCAGCGACTTGCGGCTGATGTGGCTGCGCACGGCATTCTCCAGCCGCTGCATGCGCCGCGGCACGCTGCGCGATCGGCCGACCGCCTTGGCCGCCAGCGCGCGCACCGAGGGATCATCGCTCTGCAGCCAGCGACCTGGTGCCAGATCCTGATCGGTAGGCGGGTGGCTGGCATCGCCGGCGGGATCGACCGCCAGCTGCGCGCCGTCACTGCCCTCGCGCAGCTGCTGGCCAGGTACTCGTGCCAGTGGAGCCAGTGATGTATCCCCGGCCTCGATGCGGAACTGCAGCGGCCGCTCGCGATCACGCCTGCTGAGCGCGCGCGGGGCAGGGACCAGGGTCGAGTCGAACACGTCGGCAGCAATCGGTGGTGCGGTGGCGCATTCGCGTGAGCAGGCGGTGAGCAGCAGCTCAAGGCCCAGCGCCGGCATGCGCATCTGCTCGATCTCGCCGCTGTCAGGCGAGACCCACAGATCATTGCGGATCAGCGCCTCGCCCTGGCCCAGGGTCTGGCGCAGGCGGATCAGCGATGGCGCATGCCGATCATCGCCGAGCGATTCCCGGCCGACCTGCTCGGTAAGCAGCGGCAGCGCCTGGATCGCCGCCGGATCAAAAGCCAGTACTTCCAGCTTCGAGAGCTCACCGCGCACCACGCGAAGCAGCGCCTGGCGCTGGCCTTCGGCCAGCCGGGCTCCGGTCGGCCAGTCCAGCTCGCGCTCGATGCGCTGCTCGCCCTGGGTGATTCGCACCTGCCAGCGCTCGCCGTGGCGCTCGCCCTCGACCTCGGCGAGCGTGCCGCCAGTCTCCAGCCGGCTGGCAAATCCCAGCGGCTGGCCGTCGACTGATTCGCGGTGGCGCTCGCTGGAGGCCACCGGCAGCAGCTGCCCGTTGCGTTTGAGCACCAGGGACAGCGCATTGCGGGTTTCGATCACCCCATCGGCCTCGATCCGCTCGCGATGCAGATAGCCGATATGCGCATCGCCAAGGCGGATCGCATACCAGCGCGACTCGGCCTGCACGGGCAGGCTGCACAGGGCGCCCGCGAGCAGCAGGAGCAGGGAGGTGATACGGCGATCCATTCGGCCGATGATGCCACGACCCCGGGCGATGGGCTCGCCATGTTCGCCGCAGAGGCTAGACTTTGCGCTGTCGCGAACGGCGGCCTTCAGGGAGCAGGTGAACATGGTCAAGTTGGGCACGCCGCTTGCGCGTTCCGGATTCAAGGTCCTGCTGCTTGGCGCGGGTGAACTGGGCAAGGAAGTGGCGATCGAGCTGCAGCGCTTCGGCGTCGAAGTGGTGGCGGTGGATCGCTACGCCAATGCCCCGGCGATGCAGGTGGCCCATCGCAGCCACGTGATCAACATGCTCGATGCCCAGGCGCTGGAACGGCTGATCGCCGACGAGCGCCCGGACCTGGTGGTGCCCGAGATCGAGGCCATCCACACTCAGACCCTGGTCGAGCTGGAGCGCCGCGACGGACTGCGGGTGATCCCGACCGCCTCGGCCGCGCGCCTGACCATGGACCGCGAGGGCATCCGGAGGCTGGCTGCGGAGACGCTCGGGCTGCCAACCTCGCCCTATCGCTTCGTCGACGACGAGGCCGCCTTTCGCGAGGCGGTGACGGCGATCGGCATGCCCTGCGTGATCAAGCCGGTGATGAGCTCCTCGGGCAAGGGGCAGAGCGTCGTGCGTAGTGCGGACGATCTGTCTGCCGCCTGGCGCCACGCCCAGGAAGGCGGGCGGGCCGGCGGCGGGCGGGTCATTGTCGAGGGCTTCGTCGACTTCGACTACGAGATCACCCTGCTCACCGTGCGCCACGCCCGCGGCACCGCCTTCTGCCCGCCGGTGGGCCACCTGCAGATTGATGGCGACTACCGCGAGAGCTGGCAGCCGCAGCCGATGTCGCCGCTGGCCTGGGAGCGCGCCTGCGACATCGGCCGGCGGGTCACCGAATCGCTGGGCGGCTATGGTCTGTTCGGCGTCGAGTTGTTCGTTCGCGGCGACGATGTGTGGTTCAGCGAAGTCAGCCCGCGGCCGCACGATACCGGTCTGGTGACCCTGGCCTCGCAGGAGCTCTCGCAGTTCGCCCTGCATGCGCGGGCGATCCTCGGGCTGCCCTTGCCGGCGATCAATTTCCTCGGTCCGTCGGCTTCGGTTGCCTTGCTCGCCGAAGGCCACGGTGTGCCGCGCTTTTCCGGGCTGGAGGAAGCGCTTGCCGAGCCCGGCACCGCGCTGCGCCTGTTCGGCAAGCCGCGGGTCGAAGGCCAGCGGCGAGTGGGCGTGGCGCTGGCCCGCGCCGAGAGCGTCGAGGCCGCCCGCGAGAGCGCCCGGCGGGTAGCCGGGGCGCTGGCGATCGGACTGGATCCGTTCGAGTAGCCGCTCGATGCGGCACGAATGCGCGCCGCGTTCCTGATCGCGCGGCTTCACCGGCACGAGCAAAGCGTCCGCGATCACTTCACTGCCGTGCGATCAGCCTGTCTGCGCGCCGAGGCGCTTGCAGCCTGCAGTTTCCGGGTCGCCGCTGGTGTTCAGTCCGCAGCCTGCGCCCGGCGAATGTCCACCCACACCAGGCGGTGGTCGCTGCCGCTCAGCCAGGCTGCCTCTGGTTGCCCGCCCAGCGGCCAGAACACTCCGGAGTCGATAACTTCCCATTCCACCGAAGGCAGTACGTAGTCGACCCGCATGTTGCCTGTCCGCGAGGTGAAGCGCGCCGTGTGGGTGGCGCGATCGGTGCGCTTGGGCGGGCCGCGGTCGGCGGCCAGCGCTGCTTCGCCGCCGGCGCTGCGCGGCGCTGGATAGCGGCGAACCCGCGGATGATCGAGCAGCTGCTGGATGGCGCCGGTCCGGCTCTCACCGTCCTCCGGATCGGCATTCAGGTCGCCGAGCAGGACAAAGCCTGACGTCGCAGGCAGGCCGCCGCAGCGACCCTGGTCGTCGCATAGCCAGTCGAGCGGCCCGCCGTCCAGATAGCGCTTCCAGAGCCCGATCTCGTCGAAGTTGCGCCGGCCGTTGAGGTCCTCCGGCCCGTCGAAGACCGGTGGCGTGGGATGTGCGGCGAGCACGTGGAGCGCGCCAAGGGGCGTGTGCACCGGCACGTCCCAGTGCGACTTGGAAGGCAGCCGCAGCGCCTGCCAGACCGGATCCGGATGGAACGGCCGTCCGTCCGGGTGGCGCGGCCGCAAGGCATCCGGGAGCGCGCTCCAGCGCAGCGTGCGGAAGGTGCGCGCGGCGGCCCGATCGAGCGGAAAGCGCGACAGCAGCAGCATGCCGAACTGTCCGTGGTGGCGGCCAAAGCCCCAGCTGTCGTTCGGCCCGTCGACCTTGCCATCGCCATTGATGTCCAGCCCGGAAGGCTCGCCGGTGTTGACCGGGGCGATGAAGCGGAACGGATACTCGATCGGCGGATCGCCGGCCTGCGAGACGCCCAGGTAGCGCTGCTGCAGAAGATCGGCGGCGCGGTGTGCGGCGTCGTGGTCGAACTCGTTGATCAGCACGATGTCCGGGCGCACCCGCTGCAGGATCGCCGCGGTATGGCTCGCGGTCGTATCACCAGCCACAAGTCGCGCCACCAGCTGCCCGCCGCTATCGTTGAGCGAGCTGTTGAAGGTGGCAATGCGCAGGCTGGAAGGCGTGGCGGACACGAGGCAGGACAGGCTGAGCGCGCCCAGGGCGGCTACGGTTCTGAGGTTCATCCGCAAAAGTATTGCACGCGCTTGGGGTCATTCCAGCGTCAGCGGCTGCCAGCTGCCGTCGCGCAGCACTTCGGCCGGCGCGAAGCGGCACTTGTAGTGCATCTTCGGATGACCGGCGATGAAGAATCCCAGGTACAACCAGCGTCTGCGGCTGGTGCGCGCCCACTCGATCTGGCGCAGGATTGCCAGCGTGCCCAGTCCGCGCGTTTCCAGCGCCGGATCGAAGAAGGTGTAGACCGCCGAGAGTCCCGCTTCCAGCACATCGGTCACTGCCACCGCGATCAGCTGCCCATCAAGATGCAGCTCGGCAAACCGTGTCGGGCTCCAGTCGGCGCGAATGAAACTGTCGAAATCCAGCCGGTTGCCGCGGTCCATGCCGCCGTCCGGGTGCCGGTGCCGGACGTAGCGCTGGTACAGGGCGAAGTGTGCGTCGCCGGGCCGTTCGCTGATCGTCAGCGGCCCGATATCGGCATTGCGCCGCAGGCAGCGCCGCTGGCTTCGATTCGGCGCAAAGCGCGCAACGTCGATGCGCAGGGGCTGGCAGGCCTGACACTCCGGGCAGCGCGGCCGGTAGATGTGCGCGCCAGAGCGGCGGAAACCCATGTCCAGCGCCTGACCATAGACGATCGGCACCCGAGGGTCGTGCGGGTCAAGCAGCAGGTCACGCGCCCGTCGTTCGGGAAAGTAGCCGCAGGGATGGTCTGCGGTCAGGAACAGGCGGATGCCGTGGTCGCTCATCGCCCCAAGCATACCGCCGACGCAGTCAGCGCTCAGGTCCTGGGGCTATCCTTGGATCAGGCCAGCCACGGGACGAGCATGCGTCTGCCATTCGAGGAACTGCTGTTGCGCTACGCCCAACTCGCCGATGCGGCGGCGCGGGCGCAGCTGGAAAGCGAGATCTGGCGCCAATACGGCTGCGAACGCGCGGTACTGGTGGTCGACATGTCGGGATTCTCCCAACTCACCGAACGCCACGGCATCGTCCACTACCTGTCGATGGTGCGCCGGATGCAGCTGACCTGCGCGCCTATCATCCATGGCCACCACGGGGTGATCCTGAAGTTCGAGGCCGACAACGCCTTCGCCATGTTGCCCAGCGTGGACGCCGCGCTGGAGGCTGCGTTCGAGTTGAATGACGCCTTCGAAGCGGCCAACGAGGCGACGCCCGATGAGCTCGATATCCGCATCGCCTGTGGCATCGATCACGGGCCGATCCTGGTCATCGAGCAGCGCGACTTCTTCGGCGACGCGGTGAACCGCGCCAGCAAACTGGGCGAGGATCTGGCCCAGCCCGGCGAAGTGCTGTTGACCGCCAGCGCGGCCAGCAGTCTTGCCGACTCGGATCGCTGGGCGCTGCAGCCGGTCAGCTTCCGGATCAGTGGCCTGGCGCTGGAGGCGATGCAGGCCACACGCGCCAGCGCCGTTTGAGCGCGCTCTCCTGCGGCGGGGTTTGTCCGGCGCGGCCGAACAAAATTTCCTGTTGACTTCGTCGCGCCGATCTCCATAATACGCGGCTCAACGCGGGAATAGCTCAGTTGGTAGAGCACGACCTTGCCAAGGTCGGGGTCGCGAGTTCGAGTCTCGTTTCCCGCTCCAGATTCAAGCAAAACCTCGGTCCTCCGGGGTTTTGTTTTTTCCGGACCACGGAAGGCCGCCAGGACGGGCAAAAGCTCGCCTCAGCCTACCGATCCGGGCACAATGAAAAGTCACCTGGCCTGGTGGCAGAGTGGTCATGCAGCGGCCTGCAAAGCCGTGTACGCCGGTTCGATTCCGACCCAGGCCTCCAAACCGGGAACCGCAAGGCTCCGATGAGGTAAAGAAACCCTGCAGCGATGCGGGGTTTTTTGTTGTCTGTCAGGAAGGCGCCGGTTCGAAAGGCGCGACGATGGGCCGCGTCGCGGCTCAGCGCATGCCCGGAATGAGGGCCGAGAGGGCGCTGCGGAAGGGCTTTAGGGCGAGGCCGAGTGCTTCGGCGCTCCACTTGAAGAGCCGTGACTGGTCGATGCCGGAGAGGCCGCGGAGCAGGTCGGAGAGGTCCTTGGCGCCGGTGCCTGGCAGCTTGCACAGAGCCTTGGCGCGACGGCCGACGGCATAGGTGCTGGCGACTGCGGCGGAGATCTCGGTGGCGACTGCGGCAAGCGGCAGGACGCGCGCCAGCACCGGACGGTACAAGACGCCGCCGAGCTGCTTCACCAGCTGGTTCACCGTGGCCTTGGACAATTCCTTGGCGCCGACGTTGGCGGCGGTGGCGAGCAGGATCACGCCGCGCTCTTCGAGGTCGGTGAGTTCGACCTCGTACAGCTCGATGATGTCCTTGACCAGCTGCTGCTGGATCTTGGTCAGGGCCAGGGTCTCGCCGACCGAGCCGAGAATGACCGGGGTCAACCGGCCGAGGAATGGCACCCGCCGGGTGATGGTGGCGATAGCCGCGGCCGTGCCGGCCTTGAGGCAGGTGGCCTGGAGCAGGATGTTGAAGCGCCGTTCGCGCTCGGCCTCGGTGAGTTCGCGGCGCGGGGTGATCTCGACCGGCACGCTGGCCTTGGGCGCTTTCGGCGCCGCGGCGCGCTTGGAAGATGCCTGTGCCGCTGTCTTGCCGCGCTTGGCGGGCTTCTTCGCCGGCGCTTTGGCGGCCGGCTCGGCCGCAGCATCGGCGGCCGCGCGCTTGCGGGCAGACGTCTTGCGCGCCGGTGCTTTGGCTGCGGTCTTCTTTGCCGGGGGCTTGCGCGTTGCCATGCCCGCAGCATAGCGGGCACGGGCTTGCTTGCAACAGTGGGGCGCGGCCGGGGCGGCAGTTAGACTGTCCGGATCGTCCACCCAGTCCGCGCTGCGGGCCATGTACCGGAACTCTTGCATGGATTACTCACGCTACGACCGTGTGCGAGCAGTCGCCTGGACCGGCGACTCGCTGCGCCTGCTCGACCAGCGCCAGCTGCCCTTCACCCAGGCGTTCATCGAGCTGCGTGACAGCGCGTCGGTCGCCAAGGCGATCCACGACCTGGTGGTGCGCGGCGCGCCGGCGATCGGCATTGCGGCGGCCTGGGGTCTGGTCCTGGCCGCGCGCGATGTCGACGCTGCCGACGGCCCTTCGGCCCTGGTCCGGCTTGAGCCGGCCATGCAGCAGCTCAACGCGGCGCGGCCGACCGCGGTGAACCTGGCCTGGGCGCTGGCCCGTCTGCGACGCGTGCTCGCCGGTGCGGGCGCGGACTGGCGGCAGCGCCTTGCCGACGAGGCCGCCGCGATCGAAACCGAGGATCTGGCCGCCAATCGGAAGATGGGCGCGCTGGGCGCCGCACTGATCGAGGCCGGCAGCGGGGTGATGACCCACTGCAATACCGGATCGCTTGCCACCGCCGGATTCGGCACGGCGCTGGGCGTGGTCCGCGCGGGTGTCGCCGAAGGGCGGATCAATCGGGTGTTCGCCGGCGAGACGCGGCCGTGGAACCAGGGCGCCCGGCTCACCGTGTGGGAGCTGCTCGAGGACGGCATCGATGCGACCTTGATCGCCGACGCCGCCGGTGGCCACCTGATGGCGACCGGTCAGGCGCAATGGGTGGTGGTCGGGGCGGACCGGATCACCGCCAATGGCGATGTCGCGAACAAGATCGGCACGCTTTCGCTGGCCATCGCGGCGCGGCATTTCGGGCTTGGCTTCATGGTCGTGGCGCCGTCATCGACAGTCGACATGGCAACCGCAACCGGCGCCGATATCGAGATCGAACAGCGTGACCCGTCGGAATTGCTGTCCAGCCACGGACAGCGCACGGTGGCCGAGGGGGTAAAGGCCTGGAATCCGGTGTTCGACGTCACACCGGCATCCCTGGTCAGCGCCCTGGTGACCGAGCGCGGGGTGCTGCTCAAGCCTGATGCCGCGTCGATGCGCGAGGCCTTCGGCGGCTGAACTGCCAGCGCGGCGGGGTCGGGGCTTGCCGCGCCGGCGGTAGGGTCCCACCATCGGGAGAGTTGGCAAGAGAGGTGCTGCGATGAACCTGTTCGGCAACGCGGGGTCGCGGGAGGACATGGCCAAGGTCGATACGGCCTGGCTGCGCATGGAGCGCCCGACCAACCTGATGATGATCAGCGGCGTCATGATGCTCGACGCGCCGCTGGAACTGGATGACTTGAAACGGCTGCTCACTGAGCGCCTGCTGGCCTACCGGCGCTTCCGGCAGAAGGCCGTGGACACCCCGGCCGGGGCCTGGTGGGAGGACGACGCCGACTTTGACATCGACTGGCACGTGCGGCTCACCGCACTGCCCGGCAAGGCGGGCAAGGCCGAGCTGCAGCGGCTGGTCAGCCTGCTCGCCTCGACGCCGCTCGACCAGTCCAAGCCGCTCTGGCAGTTTCATCTGGTCGAGCGCTACGGCGGCGGCTGCGCGCTGATCACGCGTATCCATCATTGCTATGCCGATGGCATCGCCCTGGTCCAGGTCATTCTTTCGCTGACCGATATCACCGCAGCGGCCTCGCGCAAACACGCCCTGCATGAGTCCTGGCTCAAGGAGGACGGGCAGCAGATCACCGAGCGCTTCTTCGGCCCGGCGAAGAAGCGTTTCGACCGGGCCATGGAAGCCGGCCACAAGCTGCTGGAAAAAGGTATCGACCTGTATCGCGACCCGGCCGCGGCGGCCCAGCTGCTGCACGAAACCCAGGCCATCGCTCAGGAGCTTGGCCACGCGTTGTCGCTCAGCGATGACCCGCCGACCCTGCTCAAGGGCCCGCTCGGCGTCAGCAAGCACTGCGCCTGGGCCGAGCCGCTGGATCTTGATGAGGTGAAGGCGGTCAGCCGCGCCTTCTGCTGCACGGTCAATGACGTTCTGCTGGCCGCCGCCTGCGGCGCGCTGCGCGCGCATCTGCTGGAATACGGTGAGGATCTCGAAGGCGTGTCCATCCGGGCGACGGTGCCGGTGAACCTGCGCCCGCGCGAACATGCCAGAAAGCTCGGCAACCATTTCGGACTGGTGTTTCTCGATCTGCCGGTCGGTGTGGACAGCCCGGCGGCAAGGCTCTGCACGATCGCTGCCAACATGCACGCGCTCAAGCACTCCAAGCAGGCGCTGGTCGCCTATGGCCTGCTCGGCGCACTGGGCATGGCGCCGCCCGGCGTGCAGCAGGGTGCGCTGGACATGCTCAGCCGCAAGGCCAGCCTGGTGGCGACCAATGTGCCCGGCCCGCAGCAGCCGCTGTATCTTGCTGGTGGCAAGATCAACGAGATGATGTTCTGGGTCCCGCAGACCGGCGGCATCGGGCTCGGCATCTCGATCCTCAGCTATGACGGCGCCGTGCACTTCGGTCTGATTGCCGACGGCAAGCGGTTGCCCGATCCCGAGGCGGTGATCTGCCGCTTCCGCAGCGAGTTCGAGAAGCTGCTTTACCTTGCCATGCTCAGCGACTGGGAGCAGCCGCTCGACGCGCACGCCGGGGAGTGGCTGCGCGACGAGGCACCCTGAGGCCGTTCCCGGGATGCTCGCCCGCATGCTGCCCTGACTGCGCCCGCCAGCCTCGGAGAATCCATGTCGACCTTCCGCACCCACGAAGTCAGCAACCAGCCGCAGCCGCTGATCCCCTGGGATGCCTGGGCCAGCGATCAGCCCTTGCGTGATGCGCTGGCCCGCGAAGTGCCGGGAGCGCAGTTCGCGGAAATCGCCTGTTATGGGCGACGGGTCGGGGGCGAGCTGAGCGAGTGGGGCTTCCTGGCCAACCGGCAGCGCCCGGTCCTGCACACCCATTCGCGGTTCGGCGAGCGCATCGACGAGGTCGAGTTCCACCCGGCCTATCACCAGCTGATGCAGGCTGCGATCGAGGCCGGTGTGCACAGCCTGGGCTGGGGTGGCCAGCCCGGCGACCAGGTGCGCCGGGCCGCGCTGCATTACCTGCATCACCAGGCCGAGGCGGGAACCAGCTGTCCGCTGACCATGACCGCCGCCGCCATCCCCGTGTTGCGCAAAGGCGGCAGCGCGCTGCGACCCTGGCTCGAAGCTGCCCTCAGCCAGCGCTACGACCCGCGCTGCGCGCCGGCGCTGGGCAAGGACGGCATCACTCTTGGCATGGGCATGACCGAGAAGCAGGGCGGCTCGGACGTGCGTGCCAACACGACCCGGGCAAGCCTTGGCAGCGATGGGTACTACGCCCTGGTCGGGCACAAGTGGTTTCTCTCCGCACCGATGTGCGACGGCTTTCTGGTCCTGGCCCAGGCGGATGCCGGGCTGAGCTGCTTCCTGCTGCCGCGCCATCGTCAGGATGGCCGGCGCAACGCGCTGCGATTGATGCGGCTGAAGGACAAGCTTGGCAACTGGGCGAATGCGTCCAGCGAGGTCGAGTTCGAGGGCGCCGAGGCGACCCTGATCGGCGAAGAAGGGCGGGGCGTTGCGACCATCCTCGAGATGGTTTCCCTGACCCGTCTGGACTGCATGCTCGGCTCGACCGCCGAGATGCGCCGCGCCCTGATCGAGGCGCTGCACCATGCGCGGCACCGCCACGCATTTGGCCGCGAACTGCTCGGGCAGCCGCTGATGCGCGAGGTGCTGGCGGATCTCGCGCTGGAGATCGAGGCGTCGATGGCGCTGTCGTTCCGGGTCGCCGCGGCGGTCGACCGGGCGCCGGGCGACCCCCGCGAGGCGGCCTTTGCCCGGCTGGCCACGGCGCTCGGCAAGTTCTGGATCTGCAAGCGCGCGCCGGCGCTGATCAACGAGGCCCAGGAATGCCTGGGCGGTGCCGGCTACGTCGAAGAATCGATCATGCCGCGGCTGTACCGCGAGGCGCCGCTGAACTCGATCTGGGAGGGCTGCGGCAACATCCAGTGTCTGGACGTGCTGCGCGCGCTGCAGCGTGAGCCGGAATGCGCTGCCGCTCTGCGCGATGAACTGCAGCGTGGAGCAGGGCAGTCGGCCGTGCTGGACGAGGCCTTGCAGCGGGTCGAGAGCGGCCTTGCGGTACTCGGTCGCGACGCCGATGGCGACCAGCGCGGCGCGCGAACCCTGGCCGCGTTGCTGGCGCAGTGCCTGCAGGCCTGTTTGCTGTGGCGCGTCGATGCGCAGCTCGGCGAGGCATTCTGTCGCGCGCGCCTGGGGCCGGGGAGGGCAGCGCTGTATGGCGCATCCGACCTGTCCGCCGTCGAAGAGCGCCTGCTCGCCCGGGTCGGTGTCTGAGTGGCTATTAGCCTATAGTTCCACCGCTTCGCGGAACATCTGGCGCTGGATCCGCGACTCGGCGATGCCGCCGCCCAGCCGCGAGCGCACGGTGACTTCCGACTCGCTCCAGTCGACGATCTCAGCCATTCGCGTGGCGCCGGTGCGCGTCGTGATTCGCACGCGCTTGCCGACCATGCCTTCCAGCTGGGCCCAGTCCAGCTTGCGCGAACGCTGCTCACCAACCACCACCAGGCGGGCTTCGGGAATCGGCACCCGGGTATTTCCGCGCCCGCTGCGCGACGGCTCGGGCTCGGTGCGGGGCGGCGGCGCCGGCTCGGGCTGCGTCGCCACGGGCGCTGGCGTCTCGGCCGGCTGCGCGGGCTGGGCCGGTTCGGACGGCGCGGGATCCGGCTCCGGCGACCCGGTCTGCAAGCCCTGCGCGCGACCGGACAGCTCCGGCTCCAGCAGGACCAGGGAGGTATCCGGGTCGATCCACAAGGTGTCGCCGAGCAGCAGCCGCTGTGTCGACTTGGGACTGTCGCCGGAGAGGCCGTCGGTATAGGCATCGGCCGGGGTGAACTCCAAGCGCTGCTCTTCGCGCAGCAGTACCGCCTCGCTAAGCGCCAGCAGCGAGGCCGAGCGCGGCCGGTCAAACCAGTTGTCGAGCGGGGCCGGGACCGGATAGCGCAGGGACAGCGCCAGCTGTCCGCCGTCACGCACGTAGCGACGGTAGCTGGTCCAGGCATCGTCGGAGGCCGACAGCCCGCGCGATGCGGCAAGGTTTCTGGCCAGATCGACATGGCGGTCGACCAGGGCGATCAGCTCGCCGCGCTCGGCGCAGCGCTTGTGGCGTACCCGGCTGAAGCCGTAGTCGGTGAGCTGCCAGCGCTCGCCGAGGGTGCGCAGCGGGTACTGGTCGATCACCAACAAGGAGAGCTGCATCGGCAGCAGCTGCTGCAGCGAGCGCTCGATCCCGGCGGAGCCGTCGAGGTGGTAGCCGATCCGCAGCTCCAGCCGCGGACCGATCACCTCGTAAGAGAATTCCAGACGATTCTCAAGCGCGATCCCGGCCTCCAGCAGGCCGCTTTCATCGAACACGGTCGAGGGCGGGCAGCCGAGCGCCTCCAGCGGCGCGCCGCTGAGGCCCGCGGGGGCAAGGTCGCCGAGTGCCGGGTCGATGCCTTCCGGAGCGCGCACCTGCTCGAAGCGGATTTGCAGCTGGTACAGCGGCGCGTTCAGGCGCTGCGAACGCAGCGCATTGCGCAGCAGCCACCACCAGTTGGTGCCCTGGATGTGCACGCGCTCGGCGCTCAGCCAGAGGCGGTCGCTAGCCGGCGTGCCAAAGCGCAGATCGGTGAGGTGCAGGCTGCCGTCCCAGCCGGGCAGGACGGTGGAGTGGCTCAACGCGCCTTCCCCCAGCGCAAGGCGCAGGACCCGCTCGGCGACGAACTGGCCCTGCCAGGCGGCAGCGCCCGCGCCGAGCAGCAAGGGCAACAGCGGGGACAGCCACAGCAGGCGTCGCGGCCAGCGGCTTGGGACGTGCGGAATCTCGAAGGTCGGAGCGGCCAACGGTCGAAACTCGGCTGGGCAAGGAACGACAGGTTAGCGGTATTCCGCCCCGCAACGAGAGTGGTAATTTCCTACTCGGGCCATCGAGCTTGACCGCCGGTGCCTGCCAGCGCCTGCCCAGCCTGCCCGCAGCGGCCACGCCTGCTATCATCCGCGGCCGTTTCCGCAGTGCATTCAACACCATGATCGAGCTCAATCCGGTCCGCCAGCGCATCACCGAACTCAAGGGTCGGCTGGATGCGCTCAGGGGGTATCTTTGACTACGACCTGAAGGTCGAGCGGCTGGAGGAAGTCAGCCGCGAGCTGGAAAACCCGGACATCTGGAACACCCCGGACGTCGCCCAGGCCCTGGGCCGCGAGCGCGCCGCGCTGGACAAGGTGGTCAACGGCATCCGCAGCCTGCTTGAAGGCCTCGACGGCGCCGACGAACTGCTCGACCTTGCCGAGTCCGAGAACGATGAAGACACCGCCAAGGCCGTGGTCGATGACGTCGAGGGCTTCTCCCGCGGCGTCGAGACGCTGGAGTTCCAGCGCATGTTCTCCGGCAAGATGGATGCCCATCCGGCCTTCGTCGACATCCAGGCTGGCGCCGGCGGCACCGAGGCGCAGGACTGGGCCGAGATGATGCTGCGTATGTACCTGCGCTGGTGCGAGTCGCGCGGCTGGAAGGCCGAGCTGATGGAAGTCAGCGCCGGTGAAGTCGCCGGCATCAAGTCGGCCACCTTCCGCGTCGAGGGCGACCACGCCTATGGCTGGCTGAAGACCGAGACCGGCGTCCACCGCCTGGTCCGCAAGTCGCCGTTCGACTCGGACAACCGCCGGCATACCAGTTTCACCTCGGTGTTCGTCGCGCCCGAGGTCGATGACGACATCGATATCGAGATCAATCCGGCCGACCTGAAGACCGACGTCTACCGCTCATCCGGTGCCGGCGGCCAGCATGTCAACAAGACCGAGTCCGCGGTGCGCATCACCCACGGCCCCAGCGGCATCGTCGTCGCCTGCCAGACCGAGCGCAGCCAGCACGCCAACCGCGACCGCGCGATGAAGATGCTGGCGGCCAAGCTGTACGAGCTGGAGATCCAGAAGCGCAACACCGAGCGCGACGCGGTCGAGGCGACCAAGTCGGACATCGGCTGGGGCAGCCAGATCCGCAACTACGTGCTCGACCAGTCGCGGATCAAGGACCTGCGTACCGGCATCGAGCGCTCGGATACGCAAAAGGTGCTCGATGGCGATCTCGACGAGTTTGTCGAGGCCAGCCTGAAATCGGGCCTGGAAGCCGGCTCCAAACGCAGTGACGCCGCGTAGGGCGGGTCCAGACCCGCCGTCGGTGATTGCTCGGCGATGCTTGCCCGGCAATCGATCGCGCACGCTCCATAACGCAAGGGTTCACCGGCGAGCGAAGGCCCGCCCCACGAGGTTTCCCACCATGAGCATCGAACACGACGACAACGCCCTGATCGCCGAGCGCCGCGCCAAGCTCGCGGCGCAGCGCAGCCAGGGTGTCGCCTTCCCGAACGACTTCCGCCGTGGCCAGTTCGCCGGCGATCTGCAGGCGGAGTATGCCGACGCCGAGCGCTGGACGGTCGAGGCGCTGGAAGAGGTCTCGCGGCCGGTGACCCTGGCCGGGCGGATGATGGCCAAGCGGATCATGGGCAAGGCCAGCTTCGCGCAGATCCAGGACGAGTCCGGACGCATCCAGCTGTTCCTGCAGGCCGCCGTGCTGGGCGAGTCCTATGACGCTTTCAAGCACTGGGACGTTGGCGACATCATCGCGGTCGAAGGCAATCTGACCCGCACCCGCACCGGCGAACTGTCGGTCAAGGCGCACGCTATCCGTCTGTTGACCAAGTCGCTGCGTCCGCTGCCGGACAAGTGGCATGGGCTTGCCGATGTGGAGCAGCGTTACCGGCAGCGCTATGTCGACCTGATCGTGACCCCCGAGGCGCGTGATGTGTTCATCAAGCGCTCGCGGATCATCCGCGCCATGCGCAACTGGCTGGACAGCCGGCGCTTCCTCGAAGTCGAAACGCCAATGATGCACTACATCCCCGGCGGCGCCACCGCGCGGCCGTTCACCACCCATCACAACGCCCTCGATCTCGACCTCTACCTGCGCGTGGCGCCCGAGCTGTACTTGAAGCGGCTGGTGGTCGGCGGGCTGGAGCGGGTCTACGAGATCAACCGCAACTTCCGCAACGAGGGCGTGTCGACCCGGCACAACCCCGAGTTCACCATGCTCGAGCTGTACGAGGCCTACGCCACCTACAACGAGGTGATGGACCTGACCGAATCGCTGATCCGCGACGTGGCGCAGGAAGTGCTCGGAGCGACCAGCGTGCATTGGGACGGCGCCGAGATCGACCTTGGGCCCGACTTCCGTCGCTGGCGGATGGACGAGGCGGTGTGTCACCACAACCCGGAGATCGACATCGCCCTGTTCCAGCGCCAGGACCGCGCCGCGATCGCCGAGCATGCGACCCGCCTCGGTATCCGCCATCGGCCCTCGGATGGCTGGGGCAAGCTGCTGCTGGCGATCTTCGAGGAAACCGTCGAAGGCCAGCTGGTGCAGCCGACCTTCATCACCCACTATCCGGTCGAAGTCAGTCCGCTGGCCCGCGAGTCCGACAGCGAGCCCGGCATCACCGACCGCTTCGAGCTGTTCATCCACGCCAAGGAGATCGCCAACGGCTTCTCCGAGCTGAACGACCCGGAGGACCAGGCCGCGCGCTTCCGCGCCCAGGTCGAAGCCAAGGAAGGCGGCGATGACGAGGCGATGCACTTCGACGCCGACTACATCCGCGCGCTGGAATACGGCATGGCGCCCACCGGCGGCCTCGGCATCGGCATCGACCGACTGGTCATGCTACTGACCGACTGCAGCTCGATCCGCGACGTGTTGCTGTTCCCCTACATGCGACCCGAGGCGGGCTGAGCAAGAGTTGCAGCAAACCGAGCGCCGGCTCGGCGGAGTTGGCAACCACGCGGGAGGGCGGGCCCAGGCCGGGGCCAGGGCGCCCAAGGCAAGACCCGCCGCTGCTCCGCTGCCGACGCACAATTGTCTGCAGCGCCCGCCTGACATTCAGCAACGGAATCACACTGCGCGTTCATTGACGGTTTCGGGCGCGAGCCGGACGTTCGTCGACGCCCATCCATTGCGCCGGCTTTCTGTGGGAGCGGATCGAATCCGCGACCGCGGAGCCTCGATCTGGCCGCAGTCAGTGGCAAGCCTGTAGCGCTGCGGTCGCGGATACGATCCGCTCCCACATCAGCTCTCCGGCGTGCCCTGCGAACGGCAGCTCTGCGCCCAACTTTGCCCGCTGGTTCGCCCGGTCGGCGCGGGAGCCTGCTGCGAGACAGGGGGCAGTGCAGCGCCATGCGGAATCACGCGGCCACCACGCCTCCCGCGCCAGTGGCATCTGGCGCGCGGTGGGCTCAGCCCGACTTGGGGCTGTCGCGCAGTTCGCGGCGGAGGATCTTGCCGACGTTCGACTTCGGCAGCTCGTTGCGGAACTCGACGTAGCGCGGCTGCTTGTAGCCGGTCAGGCTTTCCTTGCAGTGCGCCTTGACTGCCTCGGCGGTCAGCGCCGGATCCTTCTTCACCACCACCACCTTGACCGCTTCGCCGGACTTCTCGTCGGGTACGCCCACGGCGGCAACTTCGAGCACGCCGGGGTGGGTGGCGATGACGTCCTCAATCTCGTTCGGGTAAACATTGAAGCCGGAGACCAGGATCATGTCCTTCTTGCGGTCGACGATGAAGAAGAAGCCCTTCTCGTCCATTTTGGCCATGTCGCCGGTGTGCAGCCAGCCGTTCTTGTCGATGACTTTGGCGGTTTCTTCGGGGCGCTGCCAGTAGCCCTTCATCACCTGCGGACCGCGCACGCACAGCTCGCCGACGTCGCCCGTCGGCAGCAGCACGCCTTCCTCATCCTGGATGCACACCTCGGTGCCCGGCACGGGCAGGCCGATCGAGCCGTTGAAGGCTGGCAGATCGAGCGGATTCATGCACACCGCCGGCGAGGTCTCGGTCAGCCCGTAGGCTTCCGACAAGGTGGTGCCGGTGACCTTCTTCCAGCGCTCGGCTACCGCTCGCTGCACCGCCATGCCGCCGCCGAGGGAGAACTTGAAGCGGGAAAAGTCCAGCTCGGCGAAACCCGGTGTATTGAGCAGCCCGTTGAACAAGGTGTTCACGCCGGTCAGGCAGGTGAACGGGATGCGCGCCAGATCCTTGACGAAACCCGGCATGTCGCGAGGATTGGTGATCAGGTGGTTGACCCCGCCCAGCTTCATGAAAACCAGGCAGTTCGCGGTCAGTGCGAAGATATGGTAAAGCGGCAGGGCGGTGATGATGTGTTCTTCACCAACCGATGCGCGCTTGCCGATCCACTGCGAGGACTGCTGCATGTTGGCCACCAGGTTGCGGTGGGTCAGCATCGCGCCCTTGGACACGCCAGTGGTGCCTCCGGTGTACTGCAGGAAGGCTATGTCGCCGTGCTGCACGTCGGTCTTCGGCAGGCTCAGCCGGGCACCGCGGGCGAGTACGTCGCGGAAGCGGACTTCGCCCTCCAGACGATAGTCCGGGATCGCCTTGCGCACGTACTTGAGCACGAAATTGGTGATCGGCCCCTTGGGAAAGCCGAGCAGGTCGCCCACGCCGGTGCCGATGACGTGCTTGACCGGTGTCTCGGCGATGACCTGCTGCAGGGTCGCGGCAAAATTGTCGAGGACCACGATGGCCACGGCGCCGGAGTCGCAGAGCTGATGCTTGAGCTCGCGGGCGGTATACATCGGATTGGTGTTGACCACGGTCAACCCGGCACGCAGCGCGCCGAAGATGGCAATCGGGTACTGCAGGACATTGGGCAGCATGATCGCCACCCGGTCACCCTTCTTGAGCTTGCACTCATGGATCAGGTAGGCGCCGAAGGCCTGGCTGAGCTGGTCGATTTCGTCATAGCTGAGCGACTTGCCCATGTTCTCGAAGGCGATCTTCGAGCGGAAACGCTCACATGAGGACTCAAGTATGTCGACGATGGAGCTGAACTCGTCGAGATCCACCTCCGGGCCGATTCCTTCCGGATAGCTCGACAGCCACGGCCGATCCTTGCTCATTCGCAATCCCCCACCAGGTTGGTTACTTTGCTGTGACAAAGGGCAAACTCGTTCCGATTGGAGCATAGGCGTGCAAACTGCACAAGGAATCCATTCCCAGGCGTATGGACGGTCTTGGCCGCGGCTGGCGTGGTCGTCCTGGTTGCTGCTGATACTGCTCTCCGGGTGCTCGCGCCCGGCCGACGAGCAGGCCCTGCATGACACG
The DNA here is from genome assembly GCA_964350895.1 of uncultured Lysobacter sp. GTDB lineage: Bacteria > Pseudomonadota > Gammaproteobacteria > Xanthomonadales > Xanthomonadaceae > Pseudomarimonas. Next base: position 3,834 of record CAYGMG010000011.1, on the reverse strand, counting down.
CTTTCGGCAATGCACGAGGCCGCGGAAGCACGTGATGCCGGGGCCGTGGTCGAGCACGTGGCGGACAACTTCGCCGGTCCGCGCGGGCTCGACCGCGACGGACTGCGTCGCCTTCTGGTGGTGCAATTCATGCGCAACCGGGCGGTCGGGGTCACCCTGGGCCCGGTCAGCACCCGCATCGAAGGCCCGCGTGCCGAGGCCGAGTTCACCGCGTTGCTGACCGGTTTCCAGGAAGGTCTGCTGCCAAGCCGGGCCGATGGTTATCGCATCAGCACCGGCTGGCGCGTGGAGGACGGGCGCTGGGTGCTGGAACGGGCAAGCTGGGATTAGTCCGAGTCGGGAGCCGCTTGCGCAGCGCAGTTGGAATAGTCCTTCACATTGAGTCCGAGACGAATATCGCGTTCCACCTGCCAGGTGCCTGCGACCGAGGCGGCTGGCACGATGCCGCTACCTCCGTGCGCAACCGCTGCGCGCTGGCGCTGCCGCGATGACAGCTTGGGATCGTCGTCGAACAGCAGGTCGCCGATGTAGTAGGTGCAGCGTCCTGGCTCGATCACATGCATATGAACATGCTGTTCCACTGATGAATCCGGATAGCTGGCCGGCCGGATGGTCTCGAACCCGTAGCGTCCCTCTTGGTCGCTGAGCGCCCAGCCGCGCAGCCGGCCATGGCGCGAGGCGGCGCCAGCCAGTTGCTGCGCCGGCGGGTAGTGGCCCTCGGCATTGGTCTGGTAGGCATACACCACCACGCCGGATCGCGGTCTGCCCTCTGAGTCGAGGATGCGTCCACGGATGCGCAGCGGCTCTCCTGGCTGGTCTGCCGCGATCAGATGGGCCACGCTCGGCAGCCGGGAGGGCAGGGCGGTGAACACCGCATCGCAGCCATCGCAAGGACCGCCGACCAGGCGCTCACTGCCGCTGACGCCGGTAACGCGCCGCGGATCGACAGGCGTCAGCAGCCGGGCTTGAGCTGGGTCCAAAGCCGACAGGTCGAGCGCGATGGGCCGGGCGCGCCAGGCGAACAGATCGGCGCGAAGCTCATCGCCGCTGGCTTGCAGCGTCACGCAGCCGGTCGCATCGGTCCGCGCCCAGACCTGGCGCGATGCCGGGCGCGCAAAGCGCAATCCAACCAGCGCGTGGGCTTCGCCATGCGCGTTTGGGCCGGCAAAGCAGAGCGTCCGGGCATTCGCATCCGGCTGCAACACGGCGCGGTCATCCAGCCGCGAGGCGGCGCTCCACAACAGCCCCTTCGGTGTGTCCGGGCGTTGCGAGGTGGCTGGCGTTGCATAGGCGTAGTCGAGAATCTCCAGCGCCCAGTCGATATCGGCGGCGAGGCCCCCTGGAGTGGCGGCTCGCAGCGGTTCGAAGCTGCGCAGCGAGCGGCGCTGGGCGAACACGTGAACGATGCCCTGGTCAGCGAGCGTTTCGCCGAAGGCGGCCAGCGCCGCAGCGCGCTCTTGCTCCAGCAGCGTGCCGACATGCCAATGCGCCGGCAGTCTTGCGAGGCGGTCAAGCAACGACGCGGTGGGCGCTTCAAGCAGTACCACGAATACCCGGAATCGCGGCTCCGCCATGCCGTGGGTTGCCTCGTCCAGCGCGTTGAGCGTGGCGTTGGCCGCCTTGGCGCCGGCGTCGCCGGGAAGCAGCACCAGCACGCCGGCGTCGTAGCCATGCCGGCATATCGGACACATCGTCTGCCCAGCATAGGGCCCCTGCGACTGGCGGACGTCGAGCGCGGGCAGCGCATCCCAGCGCGGGATGGCGGACTCTGCGCTGTCCGCCGAGAGCAGCGCGAGAATGAAGCATGCGATGAGCAGGCGGGGCATGGTGATCTCCAGAATGGCTGGTGCCAGGTAGAGCGCCCTGCAGCGGCATCTGTTAACCGGTTAACGGTTGCCGCCTTGCACCCCTCATGCTTTGACCCTGACTGGTGAGGTTGCGGTGCAGAAGAGGACGAAAGGGCCAGCGGGAGAAGAGGTCGAGCATTGGGTGGTCGCCGCGCGCGGCGGCTCGCAGCCGGCCTTTGTCGCGCTGTATCGCCGCTTCCTGCCGCTGGTGCACGGGATCCTGATCAGTCGCTGGCTTCCGGCCGATGCCGACGAGCTGACCCAGGAATGCTTCGCGCTGGCCTTCTCGCGTTTGGCCCAGCTGCGCCAGCCGGCACAGTTCGGGGCCTGGGTGGCGAGCATCGCTCGCCATCTCCCGGCGCCGCCCGGTCGCCGCGAGGTCGGCGACTGGGCGATCGAGGGCATGGCGGATGTCTCCGCCTCACCGGAGCGCAGATCCGAAGCAGATGAGGTGATGCGTGCACTCGCGACGCTTCCCGAGGCTTACCGGGAAACCCTGGCCCTGCGTTTGGTGGAGGGCCTGAGCGGACCGGAGATCGCAAGCTTGACCGGGCTTACTTCTGATTCGGTGCGGGTCAATCTGCACCGCGGAATGCGCAAGCTGCGCGCGGCATTGGGTCTTGAACCCGAGGCCCATCGCGAAAAGGAGGCAGGACATGCCTGAACATGATGATCCGCTGTGGAATCCGCATGCCCCTGCAGATGTCGACCTGCGTCGCCTGGAGTCGCTGCTGGCTCCGTATTCGGCGCGCTCGCGTGGCCTGAACACGCGGCTGCCGCGTCTGCCGCGTTTGCTGCCGCTGCGACGACCCGCACGCGCAAAGCGCTGGCTGCTGGCGGTGGCCGCATCCCTGCTGATGCTGTGCGCAGTGGGCTATCTGCTCCACGGCTACCGGCTGCACTGGGAAAGCGGACAGGCCTGGACCTTGAGCGGCGGTGTTCTTGGCGGCGCGCGGTTTGCGCCGGGCGAGTCCCTGGAAACCGGGCCCGGAGAACGCGTCGAGCTGAGCGTGGCGCGGATCGGTGAGCTGACGCTGTCGCCGGAGTCGCGACTGGGCCTGATCGTCACCGAGCCCGGTCGGCATCGCGTCCGGCTTGACCGTGGCCACCTGAGAGCGCGGATCTGGGCGCCGCCCGGCTACTTCGGCGTGCACAGCGGCGCGGCCGAGGTCATTGATCTGGGCTGTGATTTTGATCTCCACGTAGCGGAGGACCGCAGCGGTCGCGTGGTCGTGAATTCGGGCTGGATCGTCTACCGGATCGGTGAGCACGAGCGACTGGTGCCGGCCGGTCACGGGCTGAGCTTCGACGCCATACGCCCCGGCACGCCGCTGCGCGATGACGCGCCGCCCGCACTTCGAGATCTGCTCAAGCGCTTTGATGCGCTGAATCACGCCGGCGAAGCCGATCGCCGCGCTCTCGACAAGCTGGCCGACGCGCTGGCGATGAGCGCGCGTGATGCCGACGCCTTCACCCTGCTCAGCGTGCTCTCGCAGCGCCCGGAGCTTGCCGCCGGGCCGATCTATCCAAGGTTGGCAGCGGCGCTCGGCGTCTCTGCAAACGACGTGGCGCATAGGCAAGGCTGGATTGCCGGGAAGTCCGAACCGCGCAACGCGTGGTGGGCGTTGCTGCCGACTCAGCCCAAACAGTGGTGGCGCAACTGGCGCGACCTGTTCGACTGAGCCGAGCCACCTACGTCGAGCCCACGCGCCTCGGCGAACGCTGGGTGCCGGAGCCGGTAAACCGGGTGCGCATTGCGGTTGCCGTGGACACCCAGTACGGAGCCGTGGTCATCTGGAACGGTGGCCGTGGACGCTGTCGCCTCGCAGGCCCGGCATGGCGCGACGGACTGCTTCCGACCCGAAGTGGGTCTTCGCCGATGCGTGCTTCCGGGCGCAATTTTGCCGTTCGTCGAGGTTCGTCAATAGCGCCGGCTTGATGTGGGAGCGGATCGTATCCGCGACCGCGGGGCCTCGATCTGGCCGCA
>CAYGMG010000010.1:0-50373 GCA_964350895.1 uncultured Lysobacter sp. | reverse complement strand
CGCAACGGCGGCCTCCGGCGTTAGGTTGCCCCGCGCTGGAATTCTGTGGGAGCGGATCGTATCCGCGACCGCGACGCCTCGGCCTGGCCGCAGTCAGTGGCAAGCCTGTAGCGCTGCGGTCGCGGATACGATCCGCTCCCACAACGGCTCGCCGGCCTGCTCTGCGAACGGAAACAATGCGCCCATTCCGATCAGGCGCGGATGCTCATCCCTGGCCGGAACCGGTCCTTTTGGAATGAGGAGCTCGGTGGCTGACCACGGCGCCGATTTGCCGGGAGGAGTCCAGGGTTCCCGGAAAGGGGCCCTGCCCGGGCCGGAGTCGCTGTCCAGCGCGAACTGCGAGATGTGTCCCCGATTTGCCTCAGTCCGCGCTCTCTGCCACGGATGCCGGCGCTGAGAGCCTGAACAGACAGCCTGAACGAGCGTCGTTCAAGTAGTCGCTTTGTCACAAGGAAACCTGTACTGTACGAGCGCTGCGTTTGCTGGGACACAGTGAAACGTGTCCCGATGCTGTTGATCCCTTGATCTGCGACATCGTCCGACTCGCTTTCCTCGCAACCTCAGTACCCCTCCGCAAGGCATTTCTTGCGGAATTTTATACGTTGCTTGAAAGGAGCACATATCATGTCGAATCGTCAGAGCGGTACCGTCAAGTGGTTCAACGACGCCAAGGGTTTCGGTTTCGTGACCCCGGAGTCCGGTCCGGACCTGTTTGTCCACTTCCGCGCCATCCAGGGCTCGGGCTTCAAGACCCTGCAGGAAGGCCAGAAGGTCACCTTCGTCGCCGTGCAGGGCCAGAAGGGCATGCAGGCTGACCAGGTGCAGGTGGTCTAAGACACCGCTGCTTCAAGCCTTCGGGCTTGATGCTGCACACGCAACGCCGGCCTTCGGGCCGGCGTTGTCGTTTCCGGGTCCGGCGAAGCGACAGTCTGCTTCACCCCGGCCTCGCGCCTCTGGCAAAGTAGTCGGTCTGAACACGACCGCGGGGAAGCCGATGAACTGTCCCAAGTGCCTGGCCGCCATGCAGGTGGTGGGCGTGCAGGGTGGCGAGATAGACCGCTGCACCGGCTGCGGCGGACTCTGGTTCGACATGCTGGAAGACGAGGACCTGCTGGCTCTCGCCGCCGAGATCGACACCGGCGACGCGGCGGTCGGCCGCCAGAACAACAACATCGACCGGATCAGCTGTCCCAAGTGCTCCAGCGGACAGCCGCTGATCCGCATGGTGGATCCCGCCCAGCCGCATATCTGGTTCGAGAGCTGCACGGTCTGCTACGGCAAGTTCTTCGATGCCGGCGAGTACCGGGACCTTGCCGAGTTCACCCTCGGTGACTGGCTCAAGCGGCTGCGCGCGCGACCCCGTCCGGACTGAGTCGGGGCAGCCCCAGCGAGCGAGCACATCGTCGGCCGCGGCAAAGCACCCGGGCCGGTGCAGCGGCCCGCCGCTTGATCAGCACGCCGAGGCCAGCAGGGTCCCAGTCAACGCTCGGCAGCGCGGGTGATGGTCTGCCCATGCGGATACGATGGCCCCAGGACAACGCTGCAGGCAGGCATCTGCCATTCACGGCGGGGAGGCGGCTATGGAAAACGACGACGGGAAGGACGAGGCTGGGAAGGGGCTTGGGGATACTCCGCCACCCATGCTGGCGTCGTGCCGGCAGCTTGGCTGGAGCGCGCCGCTGGGCTGGCTGTCTCGAGGCTGGCAAGACTACCGCCGCGCGCCGGCCCTTAGCCTGCTGTTTGGCGTGGTGATCATGCTGGTCAGTGTCGGCGTCGCTGCACTGGCCTGGCAGCTCGGAAGATTTGCCCTGCTGGCTGCCCTGCTGTCTGGCTTCGTCTTTATCGCCCCGCTGCTCGCCGTGGGACTTTACTGCGTGAGCCGGGCGCTGGAGGCGGGGCGTCGGCCGAGGCTGGGCGAATCCTTTGTCTTGGCTCGCCACGTTGTCGGCCAAGCGGGCGTCTTCGCGCTGGCCCAGCTGGTCATCCTGCTGCTCTGGTCGCGGGCCGGGATGATGGTCAACGTGTTCTTCCCGATGCAGCCCGACAACGTCCGCGCCCTGGTCGAGTTCCTGCTGATCGGCTCGGCGGTTGGCTCGGTGTTTGCGGCGCTGACCTTTGCCTCGGCGGCGTTCTCGCTGCCGATGATTGCCGACCGCGAGGTCGACATGATCACCGCCTGCCTGTCGAGCATCCAGGCGGTCCTGCGCAACAAGCCCGCTGCCCTGCTGTGGGCCTTTCTGATTGTGCTGCTCACGGCCATCGGCTTCGCGACTGCCTTTCTGGGCCTCGTGCTGGTCATGCCCTGGCTGGCCTATGCGGCGTGGCATGGCTATCGGGAGGTGATCGACGCTGAGGCGTGGCCAAGGGTCGGTTGAGCAACTCGACTGGCAACTACGGGCGCATAGCGGTCCTTCGCACAGGTTGCGCCTGGGCGCGTCCCCGCGCAGGCGCGGCGCTGTGCGGGCGAACCCACACATCCCCGATCCCGTCACCCCCGCGAAGGCGGGGGTCCAGCTTCTGCTCTCAAGCTGTGAACTCTCCGCCACGAGCTGGATCCCCGCCTTCGCGGGGATGACGATTCGCGAGTGTGTGGGGTGCCAAAGCATGTTGTTGCGCGCAACGGAGAACTTCGTCCGGGCCGACGAATGGGGTCGATCTGTTTCGATCCAAGCAAGATCAACAAAAGCACGGGCCATTCGTCCACCAGGGCGAAGGACCGCTACGCGGCCCAGACTGACCGTTCGCAGCGCACGCCGTGCGGCGCGGTTCTTGCGGGGGACAAAACGAAGCGGGCCGCACAAGGCGGCCCGCGGTGAAACGAAACGCTAAGCGGCAAGCTTACTTCTTGAGGCCCGAATCGGCCCGCAGCGCCTCGGCCTTGTCGGTCTTCTCCCAGGAGAAGGCAGTGGCCTTGACCTTCTTGCCCTGCGCATTCGTGTACTCGAACTCGTAGGGCGCGCGGCCGAAGTGGCCGTAGGCAGCGGTCGGCTGGTACATCGGGTGGATCAGGTCGAGCATCTTCAGGATGCCGTAGGGGCGCAGGTCGAAGTGCCGACGGACCAGCTTCTCGATCTTGTCGTCGGCGATCTTGCCGGTGCCGAAGGTGGTGACCGAGATCGAGGTCGGCTCGGCGACACCAATCGCGTAGCTGACCTGGATCTCGCAGCGGTCGGCCAAGCCGGCGGCGACGATGTTCTTGGCCACGTAGCGCGCAGCGTATGCAGCGGAGCGATCGACCTTGGACGGATCCTTGCCGGAGAACGCGCCACCACCGTGGCGGGCCCAGCCGCCGTAGGTGTCGACGATGATCTTGCGGCCGGTCAGGCCGGCATCACCCACCGGTCCACCGATGACGAACTTGCCGGTCGGATTGATGTGGAACTTGGTGCCCTTGTGCAGCAGCTTGGCCGGCAGCACGGGCTTGATGATCTCCTCGCGCACCGCCTCGACCAGATCCTTCTGCTTGATCTCGGGGTCGTGCTGGGTGGAGAGCACCACGGCGTCAATGGCGACTGCCTTGTCGTTCTCATAGCGCAGGGTGACCTGGCTCTTGGCGTCCGGGCGCAGCCAGGGCAGGGCCGATTTCTTGGCCTTGCGCACCTTGGCCTGGCGCTCGACCAGACGGTGCGAGTAGTAGATCGCCGCCGGCATGCCTTCCTTGGTCTCGTTGGTGGCATAGCCGAACATCAGGCCCTGGTCGCCAGCGCCCTGTTCTTCGGGCTTCTTGCGGTCGACGCCCTGGTTGATGTCCGGCGACTGCTTGCCGATCAGGTTGAGCACGCCGCAGGTGGCACCGTCGAAACCGATATTCGAGCTGTTGTAGCCGATGTCGAGGATGACCTTGCGGGTCAGCGCTTCGAGGTCGACCCAGGCCGAGGTGGTGACTTCACCCGCGACGATGGCGACGCCGGTCTTGACCAGAGTCTCGCAGGCCACGCGGGCGCGACCGTCCTGGGCGAGGATGGCGTCGAGGACGGCGTCGGAGATCTGGTCGGCGACCTTGTCCGGATGGCCTTCGGAGACCGATTCGGAGGTGAACAGGAAATTGCTCATCGCAGGCTATATCCCTTTATTCGGATGAAAGGATGGAATCGCGGGCGCGGATGATAGCGCATGTGGCCGGGATTCGGGATGGGTGATTCGGGCTTCGTTCAAGCTGGCAAGACTGGCAGAGATCGGCCAGCCCTGCCAGCGGCTGCGGATGATCGATCAGGGCGACGCTTGCAGGTGCCGGGCGGGCGGCTCTTTGCCGCGATTGCCGAATCCCGTTCTACGGCTCCCGGAACACCGCCGTTCCGCGGCTGCCGTCGGCGTGCACCCAGCCGCGGTACATGCCCGAGGTGTTGAAGGGCATCGCGATGTTGCCCGCAGCATCGATGGCGATCACCCCGCCGTCGCCGCCCAGCTCGGGCACCCGCTTCATCACTACCTCGTCGGCGGCCGCGGACAGCGAGTCGCCGCGATAGTGGACACGGGCGCAGATGTCGCCGGCGACGTTGAGGCGGATGAAGAATTCGCCCCAGCCGGTCGCAGACACCGCGCAGCCGGCATCGGCCCAGGTGCCGGCGCCGATGATCGGCGCATCGCCAATGCGCCCCCAGCGCTTGTTGGTCATGCCGCCGGTCGAGGTGGCCGCGGCGACCTTGCCTTCGCGGTCGAGTGCCACTGCGCCGACCGTGCCGAAGTACGCGTCAGCCGGCAACGGCGCTGCGCTCGCTGACTGCGCCTTCTCCTTGGCCGCCTGCAGCTGTTTCCAGCGAAACTCGGTGTGGAAGTAGCCCGGATCGACCAGCTCGATCCCGACGCTCTGGGCGAAGGACTCGGCGCCGCTGCCGCTCAGCATGACGTGCGGCGATTGCTGCATCACTGCCTTGGCGAGCAGGATCGGGTTGCGTACTCGGGTGACGCCGGCAATGGCGCCTGCCCGGCGGGTTGCGCCATCCATCAGCGCGGCATCCAACTCGTTGGTCCCGGCATGGGTAAACACCGCGCCCTTGCCGGCATTGAAGTAAGGCGAGTCTTCCAGCACCTGGATGGCGGCAATCACCGCCTCAAGCGCCGGCCGGCCATCGCGCAGCAGGGCGTGGCCGGCTTCCAGGGCGCGATCCAGGTCGGCACGGATCGCGGTTTCCTGCTCCGCGCTCAGCGCCTCGCGCGACATTGTTCCGGCGCCGCCATGGATGGCCAGTGCAATCGGACTCTCGGCGGCCAGCAGAGGATTGGTCAAAGCAAGCAGCAAAACGGCGAGCAGGCGCATCATTCCTCCACGGGGCGGGTCTCGGGGAAGGCGATGATCGCACGCGTTCCCTTGCCGGGCTCGCTCTCGAGCCGGACCGGCCAGCCGAACCGTCTGGACAACCGTCGGACGATGGACAGGCCGATGCCGTGGCCGTCGCGCTTTTGCTCGCCGCCGCGGAAGAAGGGCTCGAACACCCTGTCCAGTTCATCGCGACTCATGCCGGGGCCGGTGTCCTCGACCACGATCTGGTTCGCTGAGACGATCACCCATACATGCCCGCGCTCGGTGTAGAGGCAGGCGTTGCGGACCAGGTTGGCGATGATCACGCCGAGTGCGCGCGACGAGCCGTGGCAGGCGAAGATGCTGTCGTGACGAACATCCAGTTCCACCGGCTTGCCGGCCAGCATGGGGCGAATCTTCTCGACCTCCTCCGCGGCCACGTCGTTGACCACGAAGTCCTCCTGCGGCAGGCCGGTATCCCCTTCGCGGGCCAGGATCAGAAAGGCTTCGATCAGCGCCGCCATGTCGCGGGTGGCGCCCTTGATGCGCTCGACCGAACGCGCAGTGGGAGGGTCCAGATGGCAGTCGGCCAGCATCAGGTCGCAGGCCATATGGATCACGGTCAGCGGCGTGCGCAACTCGTGACTGGCATCGCGGGTGAAGTTGCGCTCGCGTTCGACGAACTGGCCGACGCGCTCGCCCAGCTCGTGCAGGGCGTTGGCGAGCACCGCCACCTCGCCCTCGACATCGATCGGCAGCGATTCGGGTGACAGGGCCTTGATGTCCGGCGATTTCGGATCCCAGCGACTGACCTCGGAGGCCAGCCAGATGATCGGCGATACGGCGCGTCGGGAAAGCCGGTAGGTGAACCAGGCGATGACATAGATCACCACCAGCACCACCGCTAGTGGAACGAAGCCGAAATAAAACGCCAGCTTGGCCACCTGTTCCTGCTTGAACTCCAGGAACAGGCGTCCGCCGGGTCCGTCTTCGACCAGAACCAGAGCGCCGCCGAGCGCGGTAGGCAGACTGTGGTAGCCCAGCTCCAGCTCGTGCAGATGCTCGGGCAGCCACGGCGCTTCCTCGCCGTGGCCGACCAGGTAGCCGCGCATGTTGTAGGTGTCGGGCAGGGAGGCGTCGACGTCGAGCGCGCGGCGGTCCCAATAGTGTCCGGCCTCGTCGATCAGGGCGCGCTGGATCAGCACGTCCTTGAGCACGGCGGAAGCGCCATAGACGCCGAGCACGGTCGCAAAGCTGATCGCCGCCACCTGCAGGATGAAGGCGACCCAGATCTTCCGCCGGATACCGCTGACCCCGCCTTGCGGCGGGGTCGTGGGCGCTGCGATCATGCCGACTTCCGGCTCTGCTCGGTATCCAGGTCAGCCAGGCGGTAACCCGCACTGTGGATGGTGTGCAGCAGCTGCTTCTCGAACGGTTTGTCGATGGCCTTGCGCAGGTTGTACAGATGGCTGCGCAGGGTGTCCGAATCAGGCAGGCTGTCGCCCCAGATCTCGCGTTCGATATCGCGGCGGCTGACCACCCGCGGCGATTCGCGCATCAGGATCGTCAGCAGCTTGAGGCCGATCGGCGACAGTTGCACTTCGCGGCCGGCACGGGTGACATGCAGGGTGGCGGTGTCGAGGACCAGATCACCGACCTTGAGAACCTCGGTGCTGACCTGACGGCGCTCGCGGCGGATCAGGGCGCGGATCCGCGCCTCCAGCTCCTGGATGGCGAACGGCTTGACCAGGTAGTCGTCGCCGCCGGCTTCAAGACCGCGGACCTTGTCGTCCAGGGTGTCACGCGCGGTCAGCATCAGCACCGGCGTCGCCTTCTTGGCTTCCTGACGCAGACGGCGGCAGACTTCAAGCCCGTCCAGACGCGGTAGCATCAGGTCGAGGATGATCACGTCATAGCTGTTCTCGGTCGCCAGGCGCAGGCCGTCCATACCGTCCTGAGCGTAATCAACGCCGTAGTGGCGGCGTTCGAGGTACTCGCCGACCATTTCCGAGATGTTGCGGTTGTCCTCGACGATCAGGATGAGACCGGCGGAATCTTCAAGGTTTGACATGCTGCGCTCCGGGTGGACTTCACATGAGTGAAGGCTGCTCCTTCACGCGTGACATGGCTGTGAATGCGCGCGACTCCGGCGTGCCGCCCTCACCTACGCCTGTCCGGCCGATTGCCGGCGTCGAGGCGCGCACGCCACAATGGCGCGATGAAGACCAAAGAAGAAATCGTAAAGAACTGGCTGCCGCGCTACACCGGCGTGGCGCTCGAGCACTTCGGCCAGCACGTGTTGCTGACCAATTTCGGTGGCTACCTCGACCTGTTCGCCCGGCAGACCGGGGCCGAGGTGGTCGGGCGCGACCGGCCGATGCCGAGCGCGACGATCGACGACATCACCATGATCAACTTCGGCATGGGCAGCGCCAATGCGGCGACTGTGATGGATCTGCTTACCGCCATCGACACCAAGGCCGTCCTGTTCCTTGGCAAATGCGGCGGGCTCAAGCGCAAGAACCAGCTCGGTGACCTGGTGCTGCCGATTGCTGCGATTCGTGGCGAGGGCACTTCGAATGACTATCTGCCGCCGGAAGTGCCAGCCCTGCCGGCCTTCCAGCTGCAGCGCGCGGTGTCGACCATGATCCGCGACCTCGAGCACGACTACTGGACCGGCACCGTCTACACCACCAACCGCCGGGTCTGGGAGCACGACGAGGTGTTCAAGGAGTACCTGCGCAAGACGCGCTGCATGGCCATCGACATGGAGACCGCGACAATCTTCGCCGCCGGTTTTGCCAACAAGCTGCCGGCCGGGGCGCTGCTCCTGGTCTCGGATCAGCCGATGGTGCCGGAAGGGGTCAAGACCGAAGCCAGCGACAAGAAGGTTTCCGAGCAGTTTGTCGAGACCCACATCCAGGTCGGTATCGAGGCGCTGAAACTGATCCGCCGCCACGGCAAGTCGGTGCGCCACCTGCGCTTCGACGAGTAGCTGGAAACGTCGGCGCGGCTGGCCGCGCCGCGCCTACCAGATGAACTGCAGCGAGATGACGTCGGCGCCGCTGTCGTTGACACGAACCCGGCAGTCGAAGGTCTGCTTGACCTCCTTGGGCATGCCCGGGTCGATGGTGATCCCGGACTGGATGCGGATCATGTCCTCGCTCTCGCGGACCGCATTGGCCGCCATGTCGGACTCGTCGAGGCGGAAGTTGCCGCCTTCGACCTTGCGTCCGATTTCGGCCTTGCAGGCGGCGACGGCTTCGCTTTCCTTGCCGCCGCAGGCCGCAAGCACTCCGATCACTGCAATCAGCAGCACCATGCGCATGCCTTTTCCTCCCTGTGGTGCCGCGGATTTGACGGCAGCCCTCTAGACGGGGCTTTGCCTGGCCGCAGCGATGAAGCAACTCATTCCGGAAGCGCTGTGAGCCAAGCTACTGCAAGGGCGCGGTCCTGTCATGTGCGGAAAATCCCGCATTGCCTGCCCGTTCAGTAGCGCGGCACCGCGCTGTCGACTTCCTGGGCGTAGCGATCGATGCCGCCTTCGACGTTCAGGACGCGGGTGAAGCCGAGCTGACGGAAATGCTCGGCGGCGTTGCGGCTGGAGTTTCCGTGGTGGCACAGGAAGGCCAGCGGCTGGTCTTTGGGAAGGGCCGCGAGCCGGTCATGGCTGTCCTCGTCGAGCACCTCGTGCGGGATCGGCAGGCTGGCCGCGGCACGTTCGCCTGCGGCGCGGACGTCGATCACGGTGAGCGCGCCAGCGCGGACCTGCCGGTCCATATCGGCGACGCTGATGCTGCCTACCGCGGCCGGCGCATTGGGATTGCGGATCGACAGGCCAGAGCCGCGCGGGCCGTCGACCCAGTCGATCTCGATTCCGTTGGCGCGCGGCGCGCTGGCGATGTCCAGATGCACCTTGACCGGGCCGGCCAGGGCGACTATCTCATGGCCTTCGATCGGCTTGAGCTGGAACTGCGCGTTAAAGCGCGGGTCGACGCTCATGTGCAGGCCGATGCCGTCCTCGACATCGTCCATGGCGTTCTGGATCGCCTCGACCGCGCGCTCGCTGATGCTCAGCGTGGGCGGCGTGCGGTCCGGCGGCGCCAGGTCGAACAGCTGGTGCAGCTGGCCCTCGTTGAGCATCGACTCGATGATGTCCGAGCCGCCAACCAGCTCGCCCTTGACGTAGAGCTGCGGGATGGTCGGCCAGCTGCCGTAGAGCTTGATCCCTTCGCGGATCTCCGGGTCGGCGAGCACGTCCACCGACTGGTAGCTGCCGATCAGCGAGTCGAGGATGCCGACCGCCTTGGCCGAGAAGCCGCAGCGCGGCGCTTGGGGCGAGCCCTTCATGAACAGGACGACGGAATGGCTGGCGAGCAGGGTTTCGATGCGCTCGCGGGTCGCGGAATCAAGGCTCATGGGGGCTCCGGAGTAGGTAGGAAAGGACAGGCTATAGAGCAGAGGTGGTGGCGGGCACAGGCGAGTTCAAGCCGCGCGCCATGCCGCGCGCTGCAAGCCGCTGTCAGCGCTCAGCGCGAGACCAGCGAGCGCGCAACCGGAAGCGCCGCACCGGCCCATAGCGCGTAGAGCTCGGCCGAAGGGTGCAGGCCGTCCTCGGCGAGCATCGCCTGCTCTCCGCCGCGGGCGCGGCTGATGCCCGCGGTGTCGACGAAGGCGACGCCGAGCTCGGCGCAGATCGCGGCGGCCGCGGCATTGTAGGCATCCAGCTCGCTGGCGATGCGCGAGCGGTCGCGGTCAGCGGCGAACGGAGTGACGCCCCAGTCCGGGATGGCCAGCACCATCACCCGCTCGGGCCGCTGCCGGGCGAGCCGAATGGCGCGTTCGAGCAGCTGGTAGAACTCGGCCCGGTAGGCGGCCAGTTCGCGTCCGCGATACTGGTTGTTCACCCCGATCAGCAGGCTGACCAGGTCCCACTCGCCGAGCGGTTCCGCGGCATCCATCGCCGCGCTGAGCTCGTCCGTGGTCCAGCCGGTGCGGGCGATGATCCGTGGCGGGTCCACGGAAATGCCTTCGGCCTGCAGGCGGGCGACCAGCTGCATTGGCCAGCTGCGCGATGCGTCGACCGCCTCGCCGATGGTGTAAGAATCACCCAGGGCCAGGTAACGCAGCGGCTCGCGGGCGGAGACCGAGGTGGCGCTGGCGAGCATCGCGGTCATCAGCAGACAGCTAGGCCACATGGCGGCTGCTGTCGGCCGGCGCCCAGCGCTCCAGTGCGCGCTCGATCCGCAGGAACACCTCGCGTACCTGTTCGGCCTCGGGCAGCAGGGTGACCCGGAAGTGGTGCCGGTAGGGGACATTGAAGCTTGATCCGGGGACGATCAACACACCTTCGGATTCCAGCAGATCGAGGGCGAAGCGGTGGTCATCGAACTCCGGCACCTTGGCCGGATCGACGCCGGGGAAGGCATACAGCGCGCCGGCCGGTGCCACCAGAGACAGGAAGTCGGAACGCTCGCATGCCTCGATCACCGCGCGCCGCGATTCGTACAGCCGGCCGCCCGGCGCGGTCAGCGCGCTGATCGTGTCCGGCCCGTTGAGCGCGGCCGGAATCGCCCACTGGCCGGGAACGTTGGCGCACAGGCGCAGTGCGCCGAGCAGGTCGAGCGCGTGCTGGTATTCGGCAGCGCGACCGGCATCGCCGGACAGCACGCCCCAGCCGACCCGATAGCCGCAGGCCCGATGCACCTTGGACAGGCCGCCGAAGCTAAGGCAAGGATGCTCGCCGGCCAACGGGCCGATCGGCTCGAAGCGGGCCTCGTCGTAGAGGATGCCGTCGTAGATCTCGTCGGCCAGCAGCAGCAACCGGTGGCGGCGCGCGATCTCCACCAGCTGAACCAGCAGTTCACGCGAATAGCTGGCTCCGGAAGGATTGTTCGGGTTGATCATCACCAGGGCCCGGGTATGCGGGGTGATCGAGGCCTCGATCTGCGCCGGGTCAGGCTGGAAGCCGGTCTCGGGCAGGCAGTCGTAGTAGACCGGCGTGCCGCCGTTGAGGATGGTTGCCGCGCTCCACAGGGGATAGTCGGGGCTGGGCAGCAGCACCTCATCGCCGGGATTGAGCAGGGCGCGCAGGGACAGGTCGATCAGCTCGCTGACCCCGTTGCCGACGAACACCCGCTGTGGGCTGACTCCCAGTGCGCCGCGACGGATGTGCTGCGCCGCCACCGCTAGCCGCGATTCTTCCAGTCCCTGCTGGTGGCAGTAGGGGTCGGAGGTTTCCAGATGCTCGATCATCGCCTGCTGCAGGTGCGCCGGCGCGCGGAAGCCGAAGGCGCCGGGGTTGCCGATATTGAGCTTGATCAGGCGCCGGCCCTGGGACTCCAGGTCGCGGGCGCGGCGGGCCAGTTCACCGCGGATTTCGTAGCGGACATCGAGCAGTCGCTGACTGGTCGGGATGTGGCGTTGCGACATGTCGGGAAAGTGTTGGAAATGTGAGGGCTCAGCCTAGCGCAGATCGGCGTGCTGCGCCGCAGTAACCAGGGCGTTTTGCGGGCGCAGACGGGCCCGGCTCATGACATCCGCTCATGCCGGCATGCCGGCCGGCGCCGGGAGCGGCGTTCAGGGCCCGCGCTGGCGCAGCGCGACCGCAGCCAGGGCGGCGAATGCCAGCTCCACCGCCATTGCCGTCCACAGGAACGGCGAGGCCACCTGATCAACCAGCATCGCCGCGGCGCGGGTCAGGCCGATGCCTCCATAGGCGGCAAGGCAGAGCCACAGCCCCGCCCGACGATACTGCGGTGCCAGTGCGGCGCTGACCAGCAGCGCGCCCAGCCCCAGTTCCAGCCCGCCATAGAAGGCGCGCAGCTCGACCGTGGCCAACGCTCCCTCGACCTGCACGCCGGCGGCGCCCAGGGTAGCCACGGGCACGATCAGGCAGGCAAGGCCAAAGCCGAGAAAGCCGAGTCCGGCGATCCAGAGCAGCAGCTTGGGAAATTTTCCGGCCATGTTGCGCACCCCAGCGAGCAGAGAACACAGGGTAGGGCATGGCCGTGGCGCTGCGGTGAACCCTCCGGCGAACCAGCAAGGCTGGCGCCGAACCCGGCGCGCCCTCACACTTGCCGGCGATGACCGATGCCGACGCGCCAGCGGGAGATCTGCAGCACTACGGCTGGCGCGATGACGCGCCGGCGGCGCTCTGGCTGCGCCAGAATTCGCAGGACGGACGGCTGGCGCGGGTCGTCGAGCAGCATCGCTCGGGTTACCGGGTCACCGACGGCGAACGCATCTTCGCGGTCGGTTCGCCCTCGCCCTGGACCCGCCGCGACCTCGCCGCCGAAGAGCGCGCCGCGGTCGGCGACTGGGTGTTGCTCGATCCTCTGCACGATCAGATCCTGCAGCTGCTGCCGCGCAGCGCCCTGCTCTCGCGTGCGGCTGCGGGAGAGCACTACCAGCGCCAGCTGATCGCGGCCAACCTCGACACGGTGCTGGTGGTCTGCGGCCTCGACGGTGACTTCAATCCACGCCGCCTGGAGCGCTATGTGCTGCTGGTGCGGGCCAGCGGCAGCGAACCGGTGGTCGTGCTGACCAAGCTCGACCTGTGCGCCGACGTCGACGAGCGTCTTGCTTCGCTGGCCCTGCTCCGCGAGCAGGGCGTGGCCGTGGTCCCGGTCAATGCCCGCGACCCGAGCGCCCGCGACGCCTTGGTTGAATGGCTGCGCCCGGGCACGACCCTGGTCCTGGTCGGCAGCTCGGGCGCCGGCAAGTCGACCCTGACCAATGCCCTGCTCGGCATCGAGCGGCAAAAGACCGGCGAGGTCCGCGAGACCGACTCGCGCGGCCGCCACACCACCACCCATCGCGCCCTGCTGCCCCTGCCCGGCGGCGCCTGCCTGATCGACACGCCAGGCATGCGCGAGCTCAAGCTGACCGGCGACGAGGACCTCGCCCAGGGCGGCTTCGAGGATGTCGAGGCGCTGGCCGGCAGCTGTCGTTTCCGCGACTGCCGGCATGACCGCGAGCCCGGCTGCGCGATCCGCGAGGCGATCGAGTCCGGCGTGCTGGATGCAGCACGCTACGCGCAATACGCCAAGCTGCATGGCGAACTCGGCGTGGCAAGCCAGGCGCAGGCGGCGCAGCGCGCCCGACGGCAGAACGACCGGGTGCAGACCCGCGCATTGAACCGCAGACTCGACGAGAAGTACGACCGCGACTGAGCGCGACCTGGGTGGCGATGCCTCGGCCTCGCACGCAGCGCCCGGAGGGCATTCCGCAGCGGGGCCTGAAAGGCGCATGATCGCGTCGATGGCGCCACCGCTGGCGTCGGAATACCGCGATGGATGTGCATGTCGAACACCACGCCGCGCTCGACGCGCAGCTATGCGAGGCAGTCAAGCCGATCAAGCTGATGACCGATGTCAGCTGGTCGGCCAGGCACCGCGACCGCTTTCTCGAGCGCTGGCACGCCGGGCAACCGGAGCTTCCCGAGGTCAGCTACCCGAAGCGCGATCTGAGTGCGGTGCATGAGGCGCTGACCGGGATCCATGACGCCGCCGATCCGGGGCATCCGCTCGGCGAATACCTGCGCCGCACCGTGGTCAGCTACCAGGTCACCGCCGACCTGCTGCAGTCGCTCGGCAAGCCGGACATGTTCTGGCACTCGATGCGTCTGTTCGGCCGGCCGGGTGACCGTCTGCCCGGCAGCGAGCTGTCGAATCTGGACGCAGCCCGGCACTTCGTCGGCCTTGCCGAAGAGGTTGACGCCGGCGACTTCATCAACGAGGCCGACTACGTGCTCTCGGCCGAGATCATGCAGCATGAGCTGCAGCAGACCCTCGACGCCTTTTTCGTCCACCACAAGGTGCAGGTGGTGATCGATCCGGAGCTGACCCCCAAGGCGGCGGCCGGCGCCACCCGCATCCGCCTGCGCGGCTCGACCGGCTTCACCGAGTACGACCGCCAGCAGCTGCTCGAGCATGAGGCCTACGTGCACTCGCTGACCGCATTGAATGGCCGCGAGCAGCCCTATCTGAAGAGTCTGGGCCGCGCGCCGCCGCGGATCACCGCGACCCAGGAAGGCCTTGCCACCTTTGCCGAGCTGATCACCGGGGCGATCGACATCCAGCGCCTGAAGCGGATCTCGCTGCGCATCATCGCCATCGACCAGGCGCTCGATGGCGCCGACTTCATCGACGTGTTCAGGCTGTTCCGCGACGCCGGGCAGAACGAGATCGAAAGCTTCACCTCGGCGATGCGGGTGTTCCGCGGCAGCCCGGTGCACGGCGGCACCGCGTTCACCAAGGACACCGTCTACCTGCACGGCCTGCTCAGCATCCACACCTTCTTTCGCTGGGCGCTGAAGAACCGCCGGCTCAACCTCACCCATCTGCTGTTCGCCGGCAAGATGGCCCTGCACGACGTGTTCACCCTGGAGCCGATGTTCGAGCAGGGGGTGATCGCCGAGCCGCTGTACCTGCCGCATTGGCTAAAGCGCACCAATGGTCTGGCCGGGATGCTGGCGTTCTCGCTGTTCGCCAACCGCATCCGCGTCGACCGGGTCGAGGCCGAGGATCTGGTGCTCGGCCTCTGAGCCGAGGCTCAGGCCGGGTGGGGAATGCCGTCGCCCTGGGCGGCGACTACCTGGTCGCGGCCGGCTTCCTTGGCGGCATACAAGGCCTCGTCGGCCTTGCGCTGCAGGGCATCGAAATCCCGTTCGGCGAGCCCCGCGTAGGCGATCCCGATACTCACCGAGACCCGTCCGCCGCGCAGTGCTTCAATCTCCTTGCAGGCCTCGGCAAAACGCCGGCGCACGCGCTCGGCGGTGGTATGTGCGCCCAGACCATCGGTGTTGACCAGCACCGCGCAGAACTCCTCGCCGCCCCAGCGCACGGCAACGTCCGAGCCGCGCAGGGTTTCCTGCAGGACCCGGCCCATGGTGCGCAGCACCGCATCACCCACCGCATGGCCGAAGCGATCGTTGAGTCGCTTGAAGCGATCAATGTCGAGCATCATCACCGCGGCCACGCCCTGGTGGCGTTTGGCATGGGCCAGCAGCGGCTCGATGCTGGCAAAGAAGCCGCGCCGGTTGCGCAGGCCGGTCAGCAGGTCGCGACTGGCGGCGCGGTCCAGGTCGCCGACCAGCCGGCCCAGCGCCAGCAGCAGGTAGAGCGGCGTGGTGACCACCACGCTGAGCACCATCGCCAGCCAGATCACGCTGGCCGAAGCGACCTGGCTGGTGCCGAAAAACGGGACCCGGCCGGTCGCCGCCAGATGGGCGTGGAAGAAGTAGGCCACGGCTTCCAGGGTCAGCGAAGCGGCCACCGCGTAGGCGACGAGGTTGCGCTGCGATCGGGCATAGCCGAGCAGGACCCAGACCAGCCACAGCTTCATCGCCGCGCTGGAGCCGATCGCGATGGCGATGCGCAGCTCACGCTGTGGCTCGACAAGACTGAGGTAGGTGTTCAGCACGACAAAGCCTGCAAAGCCCAGCCACAGCCAGCGCAGCGGCGCCTGGCGGCCGCAGAAATGCAGGGTGCCGGTCAGCCAGAGGATCTGCGCGGCGAACAGGGTCGGATTGAACAGCGCACCGCGCCAAGGCGACTGCGGGTCGAGGTTGCTGATGCCGAGCGCCGCGGTGGCGCCGACCAGCAGAAGGGCCAGCGCCCACTGCCGCGGACCGGGGTACTGCGGCGCCATCCGCGACGCCCACAGCAGGACCGCGGCGTTGACCACGGCGATCATCACCAGCATCGCCAGTACCGAATGGTCGTCCAGCCTCACGCTTCTTTCTGCCTACGAGTCTTGCCTGTCATGACGCGCATGGTAGGGGCTGGCGCCGATGCTGTCCTGTGCGGGGCGCCACCGGTCGCCGGCTGGCGACGGCCGTTGCTCAGCCGGCGGGCCTTTCGGCGCGCCCGGCAGAGCGCCGGTGGACTGCGTCGACCAGCACCGCGACGTGCTCCGGCGGGATCTCCGGGGTGATCCCGTGACCAAGGTTGAACACGTGGCCCGGGCCGTCGCCGTAGCTGTCGAGCACGCGCTGCACCTCCCGCTCAATCGCCTCGGGCTTGGCGGCCAGCACGCTGGGATCAAGGTTGCCCTGCAGGGCAACGCGGTCCGCGCAGCGCGCTCGCGCATCGGCAAGATCGATAGTCCAGTCAACACCCACCGCTTCGCTGCCGCAGCCGGCAAGGTCGGCGACATAGGGACCGTTGCCCTTGCCGAACAGGATCAGCGGCGTGCGCTTCGCGCCTTCGCCACGCGGCAGTTCGGCAGCGATCCGCCGCAGGTAGCGCAGGGAGAACTCGCGATACAGGGTCGGTGACAGCACCCCGCCCCAGGTGTCGAACACCTGCAGCGCCTGGGCGCCGGCCTCGCGCTGGGCGGCGAGATAGGCGATCACCGCATCGGTGGTGACCTCGAGCAGGCGATGCAGGGACGCCGGATCCTCGAAGGCCAGCGCCTTGATCCGAGCGAAGTTGCTGCTGCCGCCGCCTTCGATCATGTAGCAGGCCAGCGTCCACGGGCTGCCGGAGAAGCCGATCAGCGGCACCCGGCCGCCCAGCTCGCGGCGGATCAGGGTCACTGCATCCATCACGTAGCGCAACGAGGTGTTCATGTCCGGCACGGCCAGGCGCTGGATGTCGGCCGTGTTGCGCACCGGGCGCTCGAAGCGCGGGCCCTCGCCATCGGCGAAGTACAGGCCAAGGCCCATCGCATCAGGCACGGTGAGGATGTCGGAGAACAGGATGGCCGCGTCGAGCGGAAAGCGCGCCAGCGGCTGCAGGGTCACCTCGCAGGCCAGCTCCGGATTCTTCGCCAGGGCCAGAAAGCTGCCGGCGCGGGCGCGGGTGGCGCGGTACTCCGGCAGGTAGCGTCCGGCCTGGCGCATGATCCACACCGGCGTGCAGTCGACCGGTTCGCGGCGCAGCGCGCGCAGGTAGCGGTCGTTCTGCCCGCTGTTCGGGGTTTGCGATTCGGGATTGGTCACGGCAGGTCTCTTGTGTCGATCAGGGTGGCGCTTCAGGTCGCAGCGCGGCGCGGCGGCGATGGGCTGGCAGCCCTGCGGCCCGGGTTTCGGCTCCGATTGCAGGTCACGCCCGCCTCGGATCATCCGCCCCCTGGGCGAACATCACCTGGAAGCCGCGCTTGAGCTGGCTGTCGCGGGCCTTCTCCAGAGCGCCGAGGGCGTCCTTGCGGTCGAGGAAGACCTCACGTTTGGCCGAGGACCGCTGGCCCGGCTGGCCCCACTCGCGGAGCAGGATCCAGCCGCCGAGCAGGTCCTGCTCCAGGCTGATCTGGTAGAACTTGGGAGGCTCGCCGGCTGCTGGCCGTTGCTGTAGATAAAGTCGCATCAGCGCATTTTCGCCGATTGCAGCCGGTTTGTGCGCGCTGCAGCCACGTTCAGGCCTGCCGCGCCTGCCAGGTCGCCAGCACGGCGCCCTCGTCGACGCCGCTGACCATCTCGGCTGCGCCGAGCCGCCGCCAGAGGATCAGCCGCAGGGCGCCGGACAGGTTTTTCTTGTCCAGCCGCATGTGGCCGAGCAGGCGCGATGGGTCCAGCTCGGCAGGGACCGCGGTCGGCAGGCCCAGGCGCGCCAGCAGCTCGCCCAGGCGCTGGCCGTCGGCCGCCGGCGCAAGGCCAAGTCGCGCGCTGAGTTCGGCGGCGCAGAGCATGCCGATGGCCACCGCCTCGCCGTGCAGCAGGTTCTCGTAGCCGACCTCGGTTTCCAGCGCGTGGCCGAAGGTGTGGCCGAAGTTGAGTAGGGCGCGCTCACCCTGTTCGGTTTCGTCGCGGGCGACCACGGCCGCCTTGTGCCGGCAGCTGGCGGCGATCGCCTCGGCCAGCGCTGCTGCGTCGCGCGCCAGCAGGGCCTCGGCGTTGCCCTCCAGCCAGGCAAAGAACCCGGCATCGAAGATCGCTCCGTACTTCACCACCTCGGCAAGACCGGCGCGCAGTTCGCGCTCGGGCAGGGTCACCAGGGTGTCGGTATCGATCAGCACCGCGGCCGGCTGGTGGAAGGCGCCGACCAGGTTCTTGCCCTGCGCCAGGTCCACAGCGGTCTTGCCACCCACCGATGAGTCGACCATCGCCAGCAGGGTGGTTGGAACCTGCACGAAACGGATCCCGCGCATCCAGCAGGCCGCGGCAAAGCCGCCGAGATCGCCGATCACCCCGCCGCCGAGGGCGACCAGGGTGGCATCGCGCGAGGCGCCCAGCCGGGCCAGCTGATCCATCACCTCGGCGAAGCGCGCCAGGGTCTTCTCGGCCTCGCCGGGGGGCAGCACCAGCAGGGCATGCTGATGGCCAGTGAGCGCCGCCTGCACGCGCCCGGCGTAGAGCGGCGCGACGTTCTCGTCGCTGAGCACGAACACGTGGCGCCCGCCGAGCGTGTCGCGCAGCAGGGAAGGCTCCTGCAGCAGACCCGCGCCGATATGGATCGGGTAGCGGCGACTGCCGAGTTCGACATGGACGGTCTGGGTCATCGAAGTTCTTTGCGTGTGGAGTCAGGCAGCGTGCGCATCGCGCTGCCAGCGGGTCGCCAGCTGGGTATACAAACGCTCGGCGGCGGCCGCCACCCGGCGCTGGTCGGATTCGAAAACCAGATCGCAGGTCTGCTGATAAAGCGGATCGCGCAATGCGGCCATCTCGCGCAGCCGAACCTCACGATCAGCGACCTGGAGCAGGGGCCGGCTGCGGTCCTGGGCCAGTCGCTCGATCTGCCGCTCGACCGTGGTCCTGAGCCAGACCACGTAGCCGCCCTGCTGCAATCGCTGGCGGTTCTCCGCGGCTAGCACGGCGCCGCCGCCGGTGGCGATCAGCTGACCGCGTGCGGCGCACAGCTCGGCCAGCACGCTGCTTTCGCGCTGCCGGAAACCGGCCTCGCCCTCGATCTCGAAGATAGTGGGAATCGGCACGCCGGTGCTGGCTACGATAGCCTGGTCGGCATCGACGAAGGCCAGCCCGAAGCGCTCGGCAAGGCGCTTGCCGATGCTCGTCTTGCCGGCGCCCATCGGGCCGATCAGGATCAGGTTGGAAGCCGGATTCATGCCCTCGATGCTAGCATTCGGCGCTCCCCGGGCCGTGTCCACATCATGCTGCGTTTCTTCCTGCTCTTCCTGACCCTGTTGGTCGGGCTGTTCGCCTTCCGCATCACCAATTTCGCGCGCGACGCCATCACCCTGCCGTTCACCGGCGTGCTGGCCGACATCAGTGGCTGGCTGATCATGTTGTTCGACAGCCGGGTCGAGACCGAGGGGGTGATCATCCGCAGCCTGGAGAACGGCTTTGCGGTGGCCATCGCGCCGGGCTGCGACGGCATCGAAGCAGTGATCATCCTGGTCGCCGCGGTGCTGGCCTTCCCCTCGCCCTGGAAGCACAAGCTTGCCGGCATCGCCGTCGGCTTCGTCGCCATCCAGGCGCTCAACCTGGTGCGGATCATTTCCTTGTTCTACATGGGTCAATGGTCGCAGGTGGCGTTCGACTGGTTCCACCTCTACCTGTGGCAGGCGCTGATCGTGCTCGATGCGCTGGCGGTGTGGCTGATCTGGCTGCGCTACCTGCCCCGCGATCCGCGCCGACAGGCCGTGGCTGCCGCCGGGTGAGGGTGGCCATCGCCGGCTTCGGCGATCTGGGCCAGCGCCTGGCGCGGCAGCTGGTGGTTAAAGGGCATTCGGTGCTGGGGTTGCGGCGCAGCGCGCAGCCGGCGCAGGCGGGCATCGAGACGCGGGTCTGCGACGTCGCCCGCCTCGAGCCCTCGGCGCTGGCCTTCTGGCGTGCTGACGCCCTGGTCGTCGCACTGAGTCCGGACACGCGCAGCGAGGCCGGCTACCGACAAACCTATCTGGATCCCCTGCCGCGGCTGGCGGCCGCTTTCGGCGCCAGCCTCCGCCGCAGTCTGCTGGTCAGTTCGACCGCGGTCTACGCCGACGCCGACGCCGACTGGGTCGACGAGGACACTCCCTGTCGGCCCTCGCGCTGGAACGGTGAGCTGCTGCTGCAGGCCGAGCGCCTGGCCGCCGATTGCCTGCCCGGGCAGATCAGCGCTCGCGCCAGCGGTCTGTACGGCCCCGGCCGCGAGCGCCTGCTGCGTCGTGCCGGCGAAGGCGAGGCCGGTGACGGGCACTGGACCAATCGCATCCATGTCGATGACGCGGCGGCGGCTCTGGCCCATCTGCTGGCCCTGCCACAGCCCGCCGATTGCTACTGCCTGGTCGATGACTGCCCGGCGCAGGAGCATGAGGTGCTCGAAGGTATTCGCCGGCTGCAGGGTTGCCCGCCCGAGCATCTTCCACAGCTTGCGCCCAGCGGCCGGCGGATCAGCAACGCCCGGCTGCGGCAAAGCGGATGGCAGCCGCGCTTTGCTTCCTGGCGGGAAGGCTACCGTTCGCTGCTCCAGGACTGAGCCAGGGCCTCGGAAAACGCCGCGGAACGCACCGTCCGCATCGGTTATAGTCGCCGCGGTTGGATCAACGAGCGGTCTGCTGCGGCAAGCGGCGGATCGAGATTCCCCGGACAGGGTGGGCATTGGGCGAGCATGGGTACCGGACCCTACAAGGTCAGCATGATGGGCGACCTGCACAGTGGCCGCAGCAGCGTCGTGGCGACGCTGTCCGGCAAGCCCTGCCCAAACCATCCAGGTATCCAGGTAACCCGCTGGCAGTCGTCCGCCGGCGCGGTGCTGGAACTCTGGGACGTGAACTCGCGCAGCACCCTTGAGTCGCTGGGCCAGACCTTTCTTGATCATGCCCATGGCCTGGTCGCGGTCGCCGACACCTCGCGCCCCGGATCCCTGCTCGCGGCACGACACGCCCTCGACGCAGCATTCGCGATCATCGGTCGCCTGCCGGCCAGCGTCCTGCTCAACTGTCCAGGGAACAAGACCGCGATTGACGATGCAGCGGCGGACGGCTGGCCTGACGGCGTGGTCGTGCATCAGATAGATGCGCTGACCGGCGCCGGCGTTGCCGCTGCCTTCGAAGCTCTGGCTCAGAGGCTGGCGTCTGCTTGAGCCGCAGCCGGCCTTGCCCCCAAACAGCCTGTGGAGAAGTGATGATCGACCTGTACGCCGAAGTGATGGTGGGCTTTCGCGAGCTGCTCGACGAGGCCAAGGCCTCGGCCGACCCGGAGCCGACGGCCATGACCCTGGCAAGCCTTGGCGAGGGCGGACGTGTTGCCGCGCGCACGGTCCTGCTCAAGGGTTTCGACGAGCGCGGCTTCGTCTTCTACACCAACTGCGACAGCCGCAAGGGCGTCGAGCTGGCCGGACACCCGCAGGTCGCCCTGCTGTTTCACTGGCGGCATATCCGGCACGGCGTGCAGGTGCGGATCGAGGGCCCGGCGGCGCGGGTGGCCGATGAGGAGGCCGACCGCTACTTCGCCTCGCGGCCGCGGATGAGCCAGATCGGCGCCTGGGCCTCTGACCAGTCACGCACGCTGGATTCCCGCGAGGCCTTCGATGCGCGGGTCGACGAGGTGGAAAAGCGCTTCGAGGGCCGGCCGGTCCCGCGTCCGCCGCACTGGTCGGGCTATCGGGTCAGCCCGGACGCGATCGAGCTCTGGTACGGCGCCGAGTTCCGCCTTCACGAGCGCTACTTCTATGAGCGCGGCGAGGATGGGGTGTGGGGCAAGCGGATGCTGTTTCCGTGAGCGGTGGTGATTGGTGATTCGTTGAAAAGCCGGGATTCGGGATTGGTGATTCGTCGAGAGGCCGTGATGGGTGATTCGTGATGGGTGATTCGCCAAAAGCCCGCGCGGCGTTGCGCTATCGTCCAGACACGCCCAGCAACATGCGGGTCGCCCACAAGCCTCGCAGGACACGCCCTCCGCACGCTGCTGTCGCGCATCACTCATCACGAATCACCAATCACGGTTTTTGACCATGGGCCCACAACGCATCGTTTGTCTGACCGAAGAGCCGACCGAGACGCTCTACCTGCTGGGAGAGCAGGCGCGCATCGTCGGCATCTCGGGGTTCACCGTGCGCCCGCCGGCGGCGCGCCGCGACAAGCCCAAGGTCAGTGCGTTCATTTCCGCGAAGTTCGATCGCATCCTTGAGCTCAAGCCGGACTTCGCAATCGGCTTCTCCGACATCCAGGCCGACATTGCCGCCGAGCTGGTGCGCCGCGGGATCGAGGTGTGGATCGCCAACCACCGCAGCATCGAGGGCATCCTCGACTACGTGCTGCGGTTGTCCGGCCTGGTTGGCGCTACGACCCGCGGGCAGCAGCTGGTCGACGGCTGGCGGCGCGGGCTGGATGCCTGCGCCCAGCGTGCCGCAGCGCGCGGGCCGCGGCCGCGGGTCTACTTCGAGGAATGGGACGAGCCGCGGATCAGCGGTATCCAGTGGGTTGCCGAGCTGGTGCGCGTCGCCGGCGGCGATGACATCTTCCCCGAACTGGCCGCCGAGCCGCTGGCCAAGGGGCGGATCCTCGCCGACGACAGGAAGATCATCGAGCGCCAGCCGGAGATCGTGATCGGCTCCTGGTGTGGCAAGAAGTTCCGCCCCGAACAGGTCGCAGCGCGTCCCGGATGGGAGCAGGTGCCCGCAGTCCACCACGACGAACTGCACGAAGTGAAATCCCCGCTGATCCTGCAGCCGGGGCCGGCAGCCCTGGGCGACGGCCTGGCCGCGCTGGAGGCGATCATCGACGCCTGGTCGAGCCGCCGCGCGGCCTGATGCGCTCTGCGCATGCGTTCAACAACCGCAAGCAAGTTTGGGCGCAAGGCAGACGTTCATCGAGGCCGGTGTGCAACTCGCAGGGCGCGTCTCGACCCGCCGCACAGTCGCCGGGTGAACCGCCGCCGCCGCGGCAGGGCGCGATCTGAAGGCCGGGCGGACCCATCGTGACCCCTTGACGGCGGGTCCATGACCCGCCCAACGCGATCGTCTCGTTTGCGCCCAGGCAGTCCCGCCCGGTCTGCGCTGAAACGCCAGGTTCAGGCGAACAGCGGCAGGTAGGGGGTGCCGGTGCCGAAGCGGCCGAGGTTGGGGACCACGGTGCTGCGCACTTCGCCATCGCTGACCCCCATCCAGCGCGCCAGGCTGCCGGCGTACTGGTCGACCGAGGTGGTGGGGATGATCTGCCCCCAGTCGGCGTCGTCCGGACCGTCATCCTGCAGGCTTGGCATCCGGCCGACGAAGCGCCGACCCTGCACCGCACCGCCGACCACGAAGTGGTGGCCGCCCCAGCCGTGATCGGTGCCGTCGCCGTTGACGCTCACCGTGCGTCCGAAGTCGCTGGCGGTAAACGCGGTGACCGAGTTCGAAACGCCCAGTTCCACTGTCGAGTCATAGAAAGCGCGCAGGCTGGCCGAGAGATTGGGCAGCAGGTCGGCCTGCATGGCCAGCTGGTTGTCGTGGGTGTCGTAACCGCCGTCGCTGACGAAGAACACCTGGCGACTCATGCCGAGGGTGGCACGCGCTGCGATCAGCCGGGCGACCATCGCCAGTTGCCTGCCGAGATAGCTGTCGGGAAATGCGGTGGCCGGCGCCGGCGTGGTTGCGAGCGCAGCCGAAAGCAGTTCATGGGTGTCCCGGGCGCGGCGCATGATGCCGGCGTACTGCCGCTCGAAGCGATGCGCGCCGGGCTGCTCGGCGAGCTGCTGCAGGGCCTCGAAGCTGGTCAGTCGGTGTGCGTTCCAGCTCTCCTGGATGAACTCCACCGAGCGCGATCCGTTGACGCCCATGAAGTAGGGTTGGACTTCGCGGCCTACCTGCAGTCCATTGGCGCCGCTGAGCGATATGCAGGTCGACAGGCGTTGTTCGCTGTTGGCAAAGCGCAGCAGGTCGGCCGCACGGCCGCCCCAGCCGGTGCGTTCGGTGGAGTCCGGAAGCGAGGTCTCCCACATCACCGTCTGGTCGTTGTGCGAGAACAGCTGTGGCGGTACCGGGACGCTGCCGTTGCGGTACTCGCTGCGGGTGATCGGATAGGTCAGCGGGCCGACGTTGGCGACGATTGCGCATTGGCCGCCGTTGAACAGCTGCTGCAGGCCCTGCATGCCTGGATGCAATCCATAGTCGCCGCCGCCATCGGCTGCCTGCAGCGGATTCAGCGGAAGGGCCAGGGCGTCGCCGCGCGGGATCACCAGGTTTCCGCCGCGCGAGGCCGAGTAGACGGCGTGGCTGGCGGCGTCGCGCGCAACCACGGTGTTGAAGCTGTCATTGCCGCCGTGCAGGAAGACGCAGACCAGGGCGCGGTAGTCGCCAGCGCCCTTGCTGCCTGCGTTCGCGGCGCCGGAGAGCAGGGACAGCTGACCGAGCGGTCCGAGCAGGCTGCCGGCGCCGGCGCCGGCAAGCAGGGATTGCTTGAGCCAATCACGACGGTTCATCGACATCTCCTAGCGCTGGACCGCGTACTGGGCGGAGGTAAGAATCAGGGCCAGCGCGTCGCGCGCCCGGTCCAGCCGCCAGTCTGGGTTGTAGGCCGGGCCAATGGCCTCGACGTGGTCGAGCAGAACGCGGCGCATCGCAGGCGGCATCTGTCCGTGCATGAGCAGCAGATCGTAGTGGTCGATTAGCCGTGAGGGCTGGTCGGCCAGTGCTTCCGCCGCCGTCAGGTCGATCAGCATTTCATCGGCGTCCGCATAAGGATTGCCGACATGGCCGTAAAGAACCCGACCGGCGAGATCATTGCTGGTCGAAACGATGGCGGTGTCGGTGGTGATCTGGAACTCGGGCGCGACAAGCCCGGCGTCGGCGATCTCGCCCGGTGGGCTGTAGTGGGGGAAATAGAAATTGAAGACCGAGGGCGCGCCGAGCGGGGCCTGGCCGAAGGTCTGGTGCAGGTTCCATTCGTGGTACCGGCCACTGCGGCTGCTGGCGCCGAACGCCCGCCACACGTGAGTGCGGCGCAGCAGCGGCTCGCGCAGTTTGCCGTAGCCGGGTGCCGCGGCGCGTGCCAGGTCGCGGGCTTCGGGATCAAGCAGGATGGCGCGCAGCACCGCGCCGAGATTTCCGTAGTTGCCGCTGCCGTCGTCGTTGAACACCGCCGCGACCCGCGCGACGTAGGCCGGCTCGGGATTGCTGGTGACCAGGCGCTGGATCAGCTGGCGGGAAATGAACGGGGCCACATTGGGATGCAAGGCAAGCGTGTCGAGCGCGTTGGCCAGGTCGACCCGTGCGTCGCTGGCAGCCGGCAGGCGCAGCACGCTGCCCCGGCCGACACCCTCATAGGACAGCAGGTCCTTGGCCTCGCGATCGTGCTTGTATTCGACCGGGCGCATCGCGCTCATCCAGCCGCTGTCGGGGCGGGTGGACTCGTTGGGGCCGCAGTAGTCCCACTCCCAGGGGCGATCCTCGCGAGCGGTCTCGCACTCAAGCCAGTTCCAGCCGGTGAATACGTGGGCAAAGCCGCGGATGGTGTCCTGGTCGTAGCTCGGGATTGGCTGCACGCCGGGCGTGCCCGGATCCCCGTCGCGCACCCTGCCGTCGGCTTCGAGCATGACCAGGCCGATCGAGAACAGCTGCATGATCTCGCGGGCGTAGTTCTCGTCCGGACGTATATTCGCCGAGGGGTCGGGCTTCTGGTTGCCCATCATCGACAGGTAGACGCCCATCGCCGGACTCAGGGTGACCGCTTCGAGCAGCTCGCGGTAGCTGCCGAAGGCGTGCTCGAGCAGCAGATCGTAGTAGCGGGCGAGGGCGAACTCGTTGCCGGCGACGCCGCCGGAGTAGTCGGAGACCACGAAGATCTGCGACAACGCGAACGCCATGCGTTGGCGAAGCTGGTCCGGGCCGCTCAGCGTGGCGCGAAACCAGGCTTCGTTGCGCACGTTCTGGTAGACGTCCTCGCCGCTGCCGCGGATCTGCTGCAGGAATGGCAGGTGGCGGGTCGCCGACAGGCCAAGCTGATGATCGACCCAGCCGGCAGCCCCGCGCTGGCGGACCTCGTCGATGGCGGCTGGGCTTGCTCCGAAGCTGGCCTGGCTGAGCAGGCGTGCGGCGTCGATGTCGGCGCTGGGAAAGCCGCCCTCGAAGCTGTCGCGGAACAGCTGCTGGGCGAAGGCGGGTGGGACGCCAAGCCCGAGCAGCAGGAGACCCGCCGCAGCGATTCGCTGAAAGTACCTGTTCAAGACTGCCCCCGCTGCGGCGCCCGGTTCGGCGCGCGCAAGGCGGCGATCAGGCCAGGAACAGTACCTTAACCGGCACTCGCGCTGGCCGCGACCCGGCGCCGGCTCACACGTGCGTCCACATCGACCGCTGGTCGGCGAGGTGCGGCAGATCGTTCCAGCTGCGCAGCTGGACGCCGCGCTCGCCGGCCTGCAGCTCGCACAGCGCGCTGTTGCGCAGGCTCATGTTCAGGTCGATGCAGCGGTGATCGGACAGCTCCAGCGATTCTGCGGCCAGCTGGGCGATCACTCCGGCCGAGGACACCAGCAGCACCGAGCGGTGCTGGTTTGCGGCGACCAGGTCGGCGAGTACGGCGCGGGTGCGCTGGCGAAACGCGGCCCAGGTCTCGGCCGCCTCCGGCAGCTCGTCGCGGGTCCAGCTCAGCAGCGCCTCGCGCAGCAGCCTGAGCAGGATACCGAGCTCGCGCTGGCGTCCGCCGTCGGCGGCCAGGCTCGCCGGGTGGTCGGGAAAGGCGCGCATGAACGCTACCACCAGCTGGCGGTGGTCGAACTCGTCAAGGCGCGGGTCGATCACCGTCTCCGGCAGCGCAACGTTGTGTGTGGCCAGGGCGCCGGCGATGCCGTCGAGGGTCTGGGCATGCCGGCGCAGGCGGCCGCAGAGCACGCGGTCGAAGTGCGGCTCATGACCGGCTAGCCAGGCGCCCAGTGCGCTGGCCTGGGCCGAGCCCAAAGGCGAGAGCTGGTCGTAGTCCGCGGCTTCGAACGAGGCCTGGCCGTGGCGGACAGCGAGCAGGCGCAGTCCGCTCACCGGTAGAAGGTGCGGGAGAAGCGGACGCTTATCGGCCGCTCGCTGTCTTGCGGAATCACCAGCAGATCGAAGCGCAGGGTGTCGCCCGGCCGCATGCGCGGCTCGCCAAGGTAGTAGATCGCCTCGCCGTCGCCCTCGCGGACTTCGCGCAGCGCCAGCGGTAGGGTCTGGCCGGCATCGTTCTGCACGCTGCCGGAGATCCGTGCGCTGACCGCGACGTCGCCATCGCCCTGCTTGCGTCGGACCGCTATGTTCAGCAGGGCGCGGTTCTCAGAGCGGGTGATCGCATAGCCCCGCGCTACCGCTGGTTCAAGGTCGAGGGTTCGGATCGCGCTGAAGTAGATGGTGTGACCGTCCTGGGTCAGGCTGCTTTGCGCGCTGGCCGGCAGGGCGATGAAAAGCAGGAGCAGGGCGAGGGTTCGCATGCTCAGCCTCCTTGGGCAAGGGCGGAGCCGAGGTCGCTCAGCGGCGCCACGATGAGGGCGCGGGCGAGCAGCATCAGCAGGGTGGCGACCAAGGGCGACAGATCGAACGGCCCCAGCGGCGGCAGAACCCGGCGCAGCGGCGCCAGCACCGGCTCTGTCAGCTGCATCAGAAGCGGGAACACCGGGTGGTAGCTGTCGGTGGCAAAGAAGCTGGCGACGATGCGCACGATGATCAGCCAGAAATACAGGTACAGCAGGAAGTCGAGCAGGGCGGCGATGGCCAGCACCAGGGTGGCCAGGGGCGGCAGACTGAAGCCGGACAGCGCTGCCAGCAGCCAGACCTTGATCGCGCACAGCAGCAGGGCGATGCCGATCGCTGCGAGATCGAACCCGCGCCACGGCTTGAGCAACCGGCGCATCGGCATCAGCACCGGGTTGGTCGCCTTGTAGAAGAACTGGCAGATCGGATTGTAGAAATTGGCCCGCACCAGCTGCAGCAGGACGCGCAGCACGAACAGGCCGATCAGCAGCCCGAACAAGACCTCGACCAGGATCGCGCCGGCATTGGCCACATAGCCCATGGCTCAGTCCTCCGCCGCAGCGGACAGTGCGGCGCCACGCTGGCGCGCTGCGGACATGGCCGCGGCCAGCAACTCGGCGAAGCCGTTTGCCTGCAGCGATTCGATCGCTGCCTGGGTGGTGCCGCCGGGCGAGGTCACCCGGCGCCGCAGTTCGGCGGCATCGGCCGCATCGGCACTCAGCATGGCGGCCGCTCCGGCCAGGGTCTGCCGGGCCAGCTGCCGCGCGACTGCGCTCGGCAGGCCCTCGGCCTCGCCGGCAGCCTGCATCGCCTCGGCTAGCAGGAAGACGTAGGCCGGCCCGCTGCCTGAAAGCGCGGTCACCGCGTCCATCAGGCTTTCCTCATCGATCCAGGCGCTGTGTCCGACCGCGTCGAGCAGGCTGCTGGCCAGTCGACGTTCCTCGGCGCTGCAGGCCGGGTTGGCGAACAGCCCGGTGGCACCGGCGCCGAGCAGGGCCGGCGTATTGGGCATGGCACGCACCACCCGCCGGTTGCCGCCCGCCCAGCGATCGATCTGCGTGCTGGTGATGCCCGCGGCAATCGATACCAGCAAGGCGTCAAGCGCAAGCCGCGGCGACAGCTCGGCGAGCACCGAACGCAGCATCTGCGGCTTGACCGCCAGTACTACCACCCGGGCGCCGGCGGCGGCCTCGCCATTGTCGGCGCTGACCCGCACGCCGAAATCGTGGGCCAGCCCGTCGCGGGCAGCCTGCTGCGGATCGGCAACGATGATGCGCTCGGCGGCCAGCCCATGGCGGCACAGGCCGCCGATCAGGGCGCGCGCCATGTTGCCGCCGCCGATGAAGGCGACCCGCAGGTCGGCGGGTAGGGCTGCAGGGGACTTGCTCATGCACGGTCCGGTTTGGAGGGCGGCGCAAGCATAGCAACCGGACGTGTAGCCCCGGTGGCCGCCCGGGGGCGCGCCACAAAGCGCTGGTTCAGGGAATCTTGTCCGGACGCGGGCCGAACAGCGCGGTGCCGATGCGCACCTGGGTGGCGCCGTGGGCGATGGCCAGGGGGAAATCATCGCTCATGCCCATCGACAGGGTGTCGACCCCGGCGGACTCCCTGCCCAGCGCGTCGAACAGCTCGCGCATGCGCTCGAACGCGCGGGCCAGCGAGTCGGGATCGCCCGGCGCCGGGATCGCCATCAGGCCGCGCAGGCGCAGGCGCGGCTCGACGACGATGGCGCGGGCAAGGGCGGCGACCTGTTCCGGCTGGCAGCCGGACTTGCTCTGCTCGTCGTCGACGTTGACCTGGATCAGCAGATTGAGCGGATCACGATCCGCCGGGCGGAAGCGTGCCAGCGCCGAGATCAGCTTCGGGCGATCGATTGAGGCGATCCAGTCAAAAGTTTCCGCGGCCTCGCGACACTTGTTGCTTTGCAGGTGGCCGATCAGATGCCAGTCCAGATCCAGATCCGCCAATGCCTCACGCTTGGCGATCGCTTCCTGCACGTAGTTCTCGCCGAACGCGCGCTGTCCGCTGGCCACCGCCAGGGCCCTCACTTCGTCGGCACTGCGGGTCTTGCTGACCGCCAGCAGGTCGACGCGGCGCGGGCCGGCGGCCGCCGCGATGCGCTGGCGGATCTGCTCGATGGGGGGTGCGCTGGAACTCATGGATTGGCTCTGTGAAGGCTTCCGCCGGGGCGCCGGATCGGCGCTATACTCGGGCAAGCTTACGGATCAGGCTGCATACTGCCAGCCCTGACCGTGATGGTCGGACGACATTGCAGGGGAGTGGGCATGGATATCGCTGAGCTGTTGGCGTTCTCGGTCAAGAACAAGGCCTCCGACCTGCACCTCTCTGCCGGCCTGCCGCCGATGATCCGTGTCGACGGCGACGTGCGCCGGATCAATATCCCGGCGCTGGACCACAAGCAGGTCCACACCCTCGTCTACGACATCATGTCGGACAAGCAGCGTCGCGACTACGAGGAGTTCCTCGAGTGCGACTTCAGCTTCGAGATCGCAGGCCTGGCGCGCTTCCGTGTCAATGCCTTCAACCAGAACCGCGGCGCCGGCGCTGTTTTCCGGACCATTCCCTCCGAAGTGCTCACGCTCGAGGATCTGGCCGCGCCGAAGATCTTCAAGGAGCTGATCGAGCAGCCGCAGGGTCTGATCCTGGTCACCGGGCCGACCGGCTCGGGCAAGTCGACGACGCTGGCGGCTATGGTCGACCACGTCAACAAGAACGAGTACGGGCACATCCTCACTGTCGAGGATCCGATCGAGTTCGTGCACACCTCGAACAAGTGCCTGATCAACCAGCGCGAAGTGCATCGCGATACGCACGGTTTCAACGAGGCGCTGCGCTCGGCCCTGCGCGAGGACCCGGACTACATCCTGGTCGGCGAGCTGCGCGATCTGGAAACCATCCGCCTGGCGCTGACCGCCGCGGAAACCGGCCATCTGGTGTTCGGCACCCTGCATACCAGCTCGGCGGCCAAGACTATCGACCGCATCATCGACGTGTTCCCGGCCGGCGAGAAGCCGATGGTGCGCTCGATGCTGTCCGAGTCGCTGCGCGCGGTGATCTCGCAGTCCCTGCTGAAGAAGGTCGGCGGCGGGCGTATCGCGGCGCACGAGATCATGGTCGCGGTCCCGGCCATCCGCAACCTGATCCGCGAGGACAAGGTCGCGCAGATGTACTCCTCGATCCAGACCGGGCAGCAGTACGGCATGCAGACCCTCGACCAGTGCCTGTTGGACCTGGTCAAGCGTGGCCAGATCATCCGTCAGCATGCTCGCGAGTACGCCAAGGACAAGCGCCTCTTCGATTGATCGTCGACACGACGCCGTGATTCGTGATTCGTCATAGGTGACTCATCAGGGCTAGAGCCCGCAGGACACCGCTTCTACGAATCACCAATCACCAATCACCAATCACGGACTTCGCCAATGAGCAGCATCGACTTCACCAGCTTCCTGAAACTGATGGCGCACAAGAAGGCGTCCGACCTGTTCGTGACCGCTGGCGTGCCGCCGTCGATGAAGGTTTCCGGTCGGGTCCAGCCGATTACCCAGAACCCGCTGACGCCGCAGCAGTCGCGTGATCTGGTGCTCAACGTGATGACGCCGAGCCAGCGCGAGGAGTTCGAGAAGACCCACGAGTGCAACTTCGCCATCGGCGTCTCGGGCGTTGGTCGCTTCCGCGTCTCCTGCTTCTACCAGCGCAATCAGGTCGGCATGGTGCTGCGCCGGATTGAGACCAAGATTCCCACGGTCGACGAGCTCAACCTGCCGCCGATCATCAAGACCCTGGCGATGACCAAGCGCGGGATCATCATCTTCGTCGGCGCCACCGGCACCGGCAAGTCGACCTCGCTGGCGGCGATGATCGGCTACCGCAACCAGAACAGCTCGGGCCACATCATCACCATCGAGGACCCGATCGAGTTCGTGCACAAGCACGAGGGCTGCATCATCACCCAGCGCGAGGTCGGCATCGACACCGACAGCTGGGAGGCGGCGCTGAAGAACACCCTGCGCCAGGCGCCGGACGTGATCATGATCGGCGAGGTGCGCACCCGCGAGGGCATGGACCACGCCATCGCCTTTGCCGAAACCGGCCATCTGGTGCTCTGCACCCTGCACGCCAACAATGCCAATCAGGCACTCGACCGGATCATCAACTTCTTCCCCGAGGATCGCCGCGATCAGCTGCTGATGGACATGTCGCTGAACCTCAAGGGCATCGTCGCCCAGCAGCTGGTACCCACGCCGGACGGCAAGTCACGGCGCTGCGCGATGGAGATCCTGCTCGGCACGCCGCTGGTCCAGGATTACGTCCGCGACGGCGAGATCCACAAGATCAAGGAAGTGATGAAGGAGTCGACCAACCTCGGCATGAAGACCTTCGACCAGGCCTTGTTCGAGCTCTATCAGGCCGGCGAGATCAGCTACGAGGACGCCCTGCGCCACGCCGACTCCAGCAACGAGGTTCGCCTGCGTATCAAGCTCGCCCAGGGCGGCGATGCGCATACCCTGTCGCAGGGGCTGGATGGCGTCGAGGTGATGGAGACGCGTTAGAGGCCGTGATTGGTGATTGGTGATCGGTGATTCGTCAAAGCGGGCCCCGGCACGCTGAGACGGCTCTGCTCTTGCGAATCACAAATCACAAATCACGAATCACTGAAGCATTGGCTTAAGCCAACGCTTCAAGCACCGCCATCCTCACCGCCACCCCGTTGCTGACCTGTTCGCGGATCACCGACTGTGGGCCGTCGGCCACGGTGTCGGCGATCTCTACACCGCGGTTCATCGGGCCGGGATGCATGACGATGGCGTCGGGTTGGGCAAGCGACAGCCGCTCCGGAGTGATGCCCCAGTCGTGGAAGTAGGCTTCCAGCGAGCTGACCAGGCCTTCCTCCATGCGCTCGCGCTGCAGGCGCAGGGTCATCACCACGTCGGCGCCTTCGACCGCCTCATCAGCGCTTGCGCAGCGCCGACAGCCTTCGAGCACCTCGGCTTCGGGAAGCAGTGATTCCGGTGCGGCCACCCGGATCTCGCCGCAGCCAAGCACGCGCAGGGCGCGCAGGTCGGAGCGCGCAACACGCGAGTGGCGGATATCGCCGATCAGGGCCACCCGCAGCGTGGAAAAGTCGGCGCCCTTGTGCTGGCGGATGGTCAACATGTCGAGCAGCCCCTGGGTCGGATGGTGGCTACGCCCATCGCCGGCATTGACCAGCCGCGAGCGCGCGGCGCAGATCGAGGCCAGCTGGGCCACCACGCCGTCGGTGCCGTGGCGGACGACGAAGATGTCGGCGCCCATGGCTTCCAGGGTGTACAGGGTGTCGGCCAGGGTCTCGCCCTTGCGGGTCGAAGAGTTGGCCATGTCGAAGTTGAGAACGGTTGCGCCGAGCCGCTTGCCGGCCAGCTCGAACGAGCTGCGAGTGCGGGTGGACGGCTCGAAGAACAGATTGACCACGGTGCGCCCGGCCAGCGGTGCGTCGGGCAGGGGCGCGCCCAGAGCCACGGCACGCAGCGCCTGCGCACGGCGCAGCAGGCCGTCGAGCTGGGCGCGGCTGAGGTCGGACAGGCTTAGCAGGTGGCGCAAGGGGGGCGGGGCACTCATGGCGATCCTTGGTCGATTAGCGGGGCGCCGGCATCCAGCCAGCGCTGCAGGATGTTGGCCGCGGCGACGGCGTCGATCTCGCGCGCGTCACGGCGGCGCGCCTGGCCGCTGCGCCGGGCGCTGGCGAACTGTGCCGCCGCCTCTTGCGAGCTGTGCCGCTCATCGACCATAGCCACCGGCAGGCCGAAGCGACCGCCCAGCTGGCGGGCGAAGCGGCGCGCGATCAGGGTCGCGTCCTGCTCCTTCCCGTCAAGCGCAAGCGGATCACCGACGATCAGTGCGCCGGGCTGCCATTCGGCTAGCAGACGGGCCACGGCGGCGAAGGCATCCTCGCGCTCGCGGTCGAGCACGCAGAGCGGGCGCGCGCTGCCGGTCAGCCGGTTGCCGATGGCCACGCCGATCCAGCGGCTGCCGACATCAAAGCCGAGAGCGGCATCGGCGCGGCCGCTCATGCGTGGCCGGAGTAGGGGGCCAGCTGCGACAGGTCGAGGCCGATCAACCGCGCTGCGGCCATCCAGCGCTGATCAAGACCGGTCTCGAAGAGCACGCCGAGATCGGCGCGCACGGTGAGCCAGGCGTCTTCCTGCAGCTCGGATTCCAGCTGGCCCGCCTCCCAGCCGGCATAGCCGAGCGCGACCACCGCCTGGCTCGGGCCGACGCCCTCGGCCATCGCCACCAGAATGTCCCGCGAGGTGGTGAGGCACAGGGTGTCGGAGATGCGGAAGCTGGAGTCGTAATCGGTGTCCTGGGGAGAGTGCAGGACAAAGCCGCGCTCGCGCTGCACCGGCCCGCCGGCCAGCACGGGAGTCGCCGCCAATGCCGCGTCCTCGCACTGGATATCCATCTGCCCGAGGATGTCGCCGAGGGTGAAGTCCGAGGTTCGGTTGATCATGATCCCCATCGCGCCCTCCGCGTTGTGCTGGCAGAGCAGGGTGACCCCACGCGAGAAGTTGGGATCCGCCAGTGCAGGCAGGGCGATCAGGAAATGGTTGGCCAGGGAGGCGGGGCTGTCCATGCGCGCATTGTACGACCAGCGGCGCGCTCGCTGCGGCGGACGCGGGCGCGACGTTCAGTCCGGTGAGGATGCCGTCACTCGCGCCGCGCGCGAATGGGTTCAGCGATTGCGCATCACGCCGCCGGGCAGGAACTGCCAGGTGCGGGTTATGTGCAGGACGTCGATCGCCTCGCTGCTCGCCGGAAGGGTCGGGAAAGGCTCGGCCAGGCGCACCGTGCGCATTGCCGCGTCGTCGAGCACCGGGTAGCCGCTGGGCTGGATGATGTCGATGCGCTCGACGCTGCCGTCGCGGCGCACGGCGACGGTCATCACCAGCTGGCCGTGGACATTGCGGCGCTTGGCTTCGTCCGGGTAGTTGAGATTGCCGATGCGCTCTACCCGCGCCACCCAGGCCCGCATGTAGGCCGCGAACTCGTACTCGCGGGTGTTGGCGGAGATGAACTTGCGCTTCGGGCGCTTGGCGTAGGCCTGGCTCTGGCGTTCGATCTCGGCGGCAAGGCGGGCCATTTCCAGCGAGCGCTCGATCAGCTGGCGGCGGTCGGGCACCGGCAGGTCCGGGCGTTCCTGTGTGTTAAGGGCCAGCTCGGGGCGCTCGGCCTGGGTGGTCAGCACCGGCTGGCTGCTGGCCTCGCGCGGCTTGGGTGCGCCGACCGGCTGTTCGACAGCTGCGACGCCGGGCGTGGCCTTGGGAATATCGGCCGAGGTCGGCTCGCTCGGCCGCTTGGCCTGGTCGGACTCGCCGCCGCCCTGCTGGCTGCTGGCGGCAAGGAAGTCGGCTTGTTCGGGCGGAGTCTCGCTGCGGGTTTCGGTGAGGATGATGTCCAGCGTCGGCACCAGCGGCGCGGCGTCGTCCACGGCAAAGCCGATGCCGAACACCAGCAGCGCATGGACCAGCAAGGAGAACAGGGCGGTCGCCCTGAGGCGATCACCTGGGGTGATGCGCGGCGCCGGATTCACCCGCGGCTTGCCTCGATCCGGTCGAACAGCATCGCCGCGACGTCGAAGCCGGCCTGCTGGGCGATCTCGCGGATGCAGGTCGGGCTGGTGACATTGATCTCGGTCAGCCGGTCGCCGATCACGTCGAGGCCGACGAACAGCATGCCGCGCTCGCGCAGGGTCGGTCCGACTGCAGCGGCGATCACCCGGTCGGCATCCGACAGCGGTCGCGCCTCGCCGCGTCCGCCGACCGCGAGATTTCCACGAAAGTCCTCGCCCTGCGGGATTCGCGCCAGAGTGAACGGCGCCGGCTCGCCATCGACCAGCAGGACGCGCTTGTCGCCCTGGCTGATCGCGGCCAGGAACTGCTGGGCCATGACCAGCTCGCTGCCGTCGCCGATCAGGGTTTCGAGGATCACATTGAGATTCGGGTCGCCGCGACGGACCCGGAATATCGACTTGCCGCCCATGCCGTCCAGCGGCTTGAGCACGCAGTCGCCGTGCTCGGCGACGAAGGCGCGCAGGTCGCCTGCATCGCGGCTGACCAGGGTGGTCGGACACAGTGCCGGGAAGTGCAGGGCGAACAGTTTCTCGTTCATGTCGCGCAGGCCGGTCGGGTCATTGACCACCCGAACGCCTTCGCGCTGGGCCTGGCTGAGGATCTGGGTGTCGTGCAGGTAGCTGGCGTCAACCGGCGGATCACGCCGCATCAGCACCACATCGGCCTCGGCCAGCGGCGCCCGGCGATAGGCGCCGCGCTCGAAATGGCCCTCCGCGCGGTCGGCCACCTGCAGCTCGGCGAGCTGGGCGATGGCCGTCCCTTGATCAAGGCCAAGGCTGTTGGGACGCACGTAGAGCAGCCGGTGGCCGCGCCGTTGCGCTTCCAGCAGCATGGCGAAGGTGGAGTCCTTGGCGACCTTGATCGCCTCGACGGGGTCCATTACCACGGCGATGTTGAGCGCCATCCTCGGTTGCTCTCGAATTGCGTGTGTCGGGTGGCGGCAGATGCCGTGCAAAGCTTGCGCAGTGCGGGGTGGCGCAGGCCGCGGCTATACTAGCAAAGCGCTAACGTTTGCTTGACAGCTAACGGTAACGCTGGGATATAGCGGAGACGGGCGCGCCGAGCGCGCAGTGCCGGGATCACCCTCGTAGGGGAAGCTGGATGGAAGATTCGGAAAGCGCAGGAAGCCTTGCCGGGCTGAAGGTCATGGTCATCGACGACTCGAAGACCATCCGCCGTACGGCCGAGACCCTGCTGAAGAAGGAGGGCTGCGACGTGGTCACCGCCACCGATGGCTTCGAGGCGCTGGCCAAGATCGCCGATCACCAGCCGCAGGTGATCTTTGTCGACATCATGATGCCCAGGCTTGATGGCTATCAGACCTGTTCGCTGATCAAGAACAACCAGATGTTCAAGGGCACGCCGGTGATCATGCTGTCCTCCAAGGACGGGCTTTTCGACAAGGCCAAGGGCCGGATCGTGGGGTCGGAGGAGTACCTCACCAAGCCGTTCACCCGCGACGAGCTGCTGTCGGCGATCCGCCGTCACGTCGACCGTCGCTGACGCCCGCACGGCAAGGAAGTCATGGCTACCATCCTCATCGTTGACGATTCCCCGACTGACACCCGCGTGTTCAGCAACGTGCTCGAACGCAACGGATTCAGCGTGATCACCGCAGACACCGCCGAGGACGGCGTGGCCACGGCCAAGGCGCAGCTGCCCGACCTCGTCCTGATGGACGTGATCCTGCCCGGCATGAACGGCTTCCAGGCGACCCGGGCGCTGGCCCGCGACCCCGCCACCCAGCACATTCCGGTGATCATCGTCAGCACCAAGAACATGGAGACCGACCGGGTCTGGGGACTGCGCCAGGGCGCGAAGGACTACCTGGTCAAGCCGCCCAGCGAGCGCGAACTGATCAACCGCATCCGCGCGCTGCTGCCAGAAGGGGTGGAGTAAGCCATGAGCCAATCTCCCAGGACCCCGTTCGCGGTACTTGCCGACTACGAAAAGCGCAGTCTCGAGCACACCCCGGGCACGCCCGAGCAGATCGACGCCGCTGGCCTCTGGCGCGGCGTGAGCTTCCGCCTTGGCTCGCGGATGCTGGCCTCGATGTTCGGCGAGGTCACCGAAATCATCACCCTGCCGGGGATCACCCCGGTGCCCGGTGGCCAGCCCTGGCTGCTGGGCGTGGCAAACGTTCGCGGCACCTTGCTGCCGGTTGCCGACCTCAAGCTGTTCCTTGAGGGCGAGCGCACCGTGCTGCACGAGAACCAGCGTGCGCTGGTGGTGCGCCAGCCGGGCGGCAATGTCGCGATACTGATCGACGAGCTGCTCGGCCAGCGGCACTTCACCGACGAGCAGCGCTGCGAGCCGGGGGATATCTCACAGGGGCGTTACGCGCATTACGTGACGCAGGGTTACAACGTGGGCGGAGCGACCTACGGCGTGTTCAACATGGCCGTACTCGCGCGATCCGCGGAATTCCGACAGGCCGCGGCGGCCTGAACATTCTTTTCTGGGGCGAGGTTAGACAATGAGCAGTGCAGCAGCCGTTGGTGGGCGCGAGCGTAGGAGCGCCTATGGGATCTGGGTATTCATCCTGCTGGTCGGGT
This sequence comes from uncultured Lysobacter sp., assembly GCA_964350895.1. Classification (GTDB taxonomy): domain Bacteria; phylum Pseudomonadota; class Gammaproteobacteria; order Xanthomonadales; family Xanthomonadaceae; genus Pseudomarimonas. Next base: position 12,650 of record CAYGMG010000010.1, on the reverse strand, counting down.
TGGGCGTGCTACTCGCCAACTTCTTCTTCACCGCCCGCCTCAACACGCAGGAGACCAACGCGCGCGCCATCGTCTCCGATATCCGCGTGCTCTCGCAGAAGGTCGCGAAGTTCGCCCAGGGCGCCGGCAACGGTGACCTCGACGCCTTCGACGAACTGCAGGCCACCCGCCAGCAGGTGCAAATGAACCTCAGCGCGTTGCGCGAGGGCGACTCCGAGCGCGGCGTCCCGGCCTATGCCAACAGCGGCGTGACCGACGAGCTGCAGGCGCTGCAGGCGACCTGGGCGCCGATCAGCCAGAACTCGCAGCGCATCCTCGACGCGCGGGATCTGATTCTCGACCTGTTCGACACCGCCTCGGCGTTTTCCGCCGCGGTGCCGCAGATGCAGACCGAGATGGACGCCGCGGTACAGGCGATGATCGAGGCAGGCGCCCCCAGCCAGCAGATCTACATCGCCGCGCGTCAGAACCTGTTCGCCGACCGCATGGTGCGTCGCGTCACGCAGATCCTGCAGGGCGGTGCCGGCGCGATTTCTGCCGCTGACGCGCTGTCCCGCGAGGCCAGCTTCTACGGCCAGATCCTCAACGCGCTGACCAGCGGTGCCTCGGACCTCAACATCCGACGGGTCGACAGCGCCGCGGCTCGCGGCCGCCTCAGCCAGGTCAGCGAAGTGTTCGACGGCGTGCAGAGCGACGTCGAGGCAATCATGAACGGCAGCACCCAGCTGCTCGAGGTCAAGGCCGCTTCGGACGAGATCTTCGTCTCCTCGGAAGACCTGCTGCAGTCAGCCGAGAATCTCGACGCCGCCTTCGCCAAGCTGCCTGACGCGCGCTATTTCCCCAGCGTCGAGCTGGGCCTGGTGGCCGGTGCGCTGACCCTGCTTGGCATCGTCGGCCTGTTGTTCACCCTGTACCGCGACCAGACCCGCCGCTTCCAGGTCACCCAGGAGCTCAACCAGCGCAACCAGGAGGCGATTTTGCGCCTGCTGGACGAAATGGGCTCGCTGGCAGAAGGTGATCTGACGGTTCGAGCAACAGTCACCGAGGACATCACCGGCGCGATCGCCGACTCGATCAACTTCGCCATCGAGGCGCTGCGCTCGCTGGTAACCACGATTAACGAAACCGCGGTGCAGGTCGCCGCGGCCGCGCAGGAAACCCAGGCCACCGCGATGCATCTGGCCGAAGCCGCCGAGCATCAGGCGCAGCAGATCACCTCGGCTTCCGCGGCGATCAACGAGATCGCGGTGTCGATCGACGAAGTGTCGAAGAACTCCGCCGAGTCCGCCGACGTGGCGCAGCGCTCGGTGCAGATCGCCGCCAAGGGCGCCGAAGTGGTGCGCCAGACGATCCAGGGAATGGACTCGATCCGCGACCAGATCCAGGAAACCTCGAAGCGCATCAAGCGGCTGGGCGAAAGCTCGCAGGAGATCGGCTCGATCGTCGAACTGATCAACGACATCGCCGAGCAGACCAACATCCTGGCGCTGAACGCCGCCATCCAGGCGGCCTCCGCCGGTGAAGCGGGTCGCGGTTTCGCGGTCGTGGCGGACGAAGTGCAGCGACTCGCGGAACGCGCCTCGAACGCCACCAAGCGAATCGAAACCCTGGTGCAGACCATTCAGGCCGACACCAACGAGGCGGTGTCCTCGATGGAACAGACCACGGCCGAGGTGGTCGCCGGTGCGCGCCTGGCCGAGGACGCAGGCCTTGCGCTGGGCGAGATCGAAAAGGTCTCGAACGATCTGGCCGACCTGATCCAGAACATCTCCGAGGCCGCGCGCCAGCAGTCCGCTGCGGCGACCAACATCTCGGCAACCATGAACGTCATTCAGGAGATCACCTCGCAGACCTCGATGGGCGCCAGCCAGACGGCTGAGTCGATCGGCAACCTGGCCCAGCTGGCCGCCGACCTGCGTCGCTCGGTCGCCGACTTCAAGCTGCCGGGCTGAGCGGGTCGGGACGGCGAAGGGGAGCGCGATCTCGATCATGGGCATGGCCGCCAAATCCAGCAGCCGCGGGGGCGCACAGCCGCCGCCGATGGACGACCTCGAGTTCGCTCGCTGGGTCCGGCTGCTCGAAACGCGCACCGGGGTGACCGTGCCGCCGGAGCGCAAGCCATTCCTGGTCACCGGCTTGCGCCGGCGTATGCGCCAGACCGGCCACACCGACTACGCGCGCTACTACGAGGAACTGCTCGATGGCGCGCGCGGTGCGGTCGAGTGGGCGGCCCTGGTCGATCACCTCACCGTCCACGAAACGCATTTCTTCCGCCATCTGCCTTCGATCGACCTGATCTGTCGGGAGTGGCTGCCGCTGTGGGAGCAGGACGTGGCCGGCGATCAGCCGGTGCACGCCTTGTCGGTCGGCTGCTCGACCGGCGAAGAGGCCTACACCCTGGCCATGGTGCTGGATCGCGCGCTGAGTGATCGCGGCGGCTTCCGACGCTTCGGCATCACCGCCACCGATGTCAGCCAGTCGGCGTTGTCGATGGCGCGCTCGGCGACCTACCCCCTGTCGCGGCTTGAGGAGATTCCCGATGCCTACCGTGCAGAGGGCATCGAGGACGACGGCGATGAGCAGTTCCGCATCGCCGAGCGGCTGCGCAAGCGGGTCGGCTTCGCCTGCGTCAACCTGATGCACGCCTCGCGGGCCCCGCTGCGCCAGCTCGACCTGATCTACTGTCAGAACGTATTGATCTATTTCGCGCGCGAGCGCCGCGGTGAACTGCTGGACGGGCTGGCACGACTGCTGCGCCCCAATGGGCTGCTGGTTCTGGGTCCGGGTGAGGTCACCGGCTGGAACCATCCACAACTGATGCGTTTCGGGGGCCGCCAGACCTTGGCCTTCCTCCGTCAATCGAAAGAGACCCAGGCATGAGGCTGCAAGACGACATCGATTTCACCACGCTTACCTGGGTCAAGGGCGAGCTCGACGAGACGCTCAAGCAGGCCCGGCAGGCGCTGGAGGCGTACGTCGAGGATCCGACCGACGTCAGCCAGATGCGTTTTTGCGCCACCTATCTGCACCAGGTGCAGGGCACCCTGCGCATGGTCGAGCTGTATGGCGCGGCGATGGTCACCGAGGAGATGGAGCGGGTCGCCGATGACCTGATGCACGACCGCATCCAGACACGCGACGATGCCTACACCGTGCTGATGCGTGGCATCGTCCAGCTGCCTGACTACCTCGAGCGGCTGCAGTCCGGTCACAAGGACATTCCGATCGTCCTGCTGCCCCTGCTCAACGATCTGCGCGCCTCGCGCGGCGAGAAAGGGCTTTCGGAGAGCGTGCTGTTCACCCCCGATCTCAGCCGCCCGCTGCCCAGCTCGGCCAAGGGCCCGGTCGCGCCGATCGCGCCGGCTACGCTGGCCAAGATGGGCGAGCAGCTGCGACTGCAGTTCCAGATTTCCCTGCTCAAGTGGTTCAAGAATGAAGACCCCGCGACCCATGTCGCGCGGCTTGCATCGGTCTGCGACAAGCTGGTCACCCTGATCGACGACGAGGCGGCGCGCCGCCTGTTCTGGATCAGCGCCGGCCTGCTCAACGCGCTGCGCGAACGCGCGTTCGATCCGCCGGCGCCGCTCAAGCAGGCCTTCGGCAAGGTCGAGCGCGAGATCAAGCGACTGGCCGATGACGGCGAGGCCTCGATTCGCGTCGATCCACCGCGCGAGCTGACCCGCACCCTGCTGTACTTCGCCGCCCATGCGCCCACCCAGCATGGGCGCATCGCTGAACTGCGACAGACTTTCGAACTCGATCGTCTGCTGCCTTCAGAAGAAGAGATCCGCCACGCGCAGGGCTCGATCAGTGGCCACAACCGCGCCCTGCTCGACACCGTTTCCGCGGCGATCAAGGAAGACCTGCTGCGGGTCAAGGACGCCCTCGACCTGCACCTGCGCACGCAGAGCGACGACGTTGCCAGCCTGGCCGTGCAGGCCGAAGTGCTCGGCCGCGTCGGCGACACCCTGGGCATGCTCGGTCTGGGCGTGCCGCGCGGGGTGGTGCTGGAGCAGCGGCAGACCGTCGAGGAAGTCGCCCAGGGCAAGCGCCCGGCGGACGAGTCGACCCTGCTGGATATCGCTGGCGCCCTGCTCTATGTCGAATCCTCGCTGGATGACCAGGTCCAGCACCTTGGCAGCGGTGGCGGTATCCGCGACGCCTCCCAGGCCGATTCGCGCAAGGTGCTCGACGCCCTGATCAAGGAAGCCCAGGCCAATTTCGCCCAGGCCAAGCAGTGCTTCGTTGCCTTTGTGGAGAGCAACTGGGACCACACCCAGCTGCAGGACGTGCCGCGCCTGCTCGGCGAGGTCGGCGGTGCTCTGCGCATCCTCGAACTGGACGAACCGCCGCGTTACCTCGCCGCCATCGGACGCTTCACCGAGGTCGAACTGCTCGGCCGTCGGCGCGTGCCGAACGGCCAGCAGCTGGACACCCTGGCCGATGCCCTGGCCAGCCTCGAGTACTACCTCGAAGCCCTGCGCGAGCATCGCGCCGGCCGCGAGAAGATCCTCGACGTCGCCCGCCAGCGCCTGGAAGCGCTGGGTTACTGGCCGATCCCCGACGCCGCCCTGCAGGGTGTTGCCGATGGCGTTCCGGTCGCCGCGACCTCGTCGGAACTGGATGCGGTGATCGAGCCGCCGCGCGAGCAGGAAGCGACATCTGACGAACTGGCCTCCGAGGGCGATTTCTCCGCCGCACCATTCGAAGACGATGGGTCAGCGGCCGAGACGCAAACGGGCGCCGAGCGTGTCGAAGGGGCCGCCGAGAAGGCCCCGCCCAAGCCCGCGCCCGAGCCGGTTGCGACGGCTGCGCCGGCGGCTCCGGTGCAGGGCTTCGAGCTCGCCGGTGAGGATATCGACGAGGAGATCCGCGAGGTCTTCATCGAGGAAGTCCAGGAAGAGATCAACAACCTGGGCGAGCTGTTCCCGCAGTGGAAGGCCAATCCGGAATCGGCCGAGCTGCTCAAGCCGATCCGGCGCGTCTTCCACACCCTGAAGGGCAGCGGCCGGCTGGTCGGCGCGCTGACCCTTGGCGAGTTCAGCTGGAAGATCGAGAACATGTTGAACCGGGTGCTCGACCAGAGCATCCGGCCCGACGCCGGCGTCATGGCGGTGATCGAGGTCGCCCATGAGGCGCTGCCCGGACTGCTTGACGCGCTCAAAGGCGAAGGCCTGGTCCGCAGCAATCTGGAGGGCATCAAGCAGGCCGCCGACCGCATCGTCGGTGGCGAGATCCTGGGTGCCGACCAAGTGCGCGCGGCTGCCCGCCTGCAGCCGGCTGCTGCGCCCGCCGAGGTCGCGGCGGTCATCGACAGCGACGACCACGCCGAGGCCCCGACCAGTGACCTGGCTGGCGACGACGCTCAGCCCCCGGCAGATGCCGAGGTTGCCGACGTCGAAATCGATGCCGGAACCGAAACCGAAACCGAAACCGCTTCACCGTTGCCCTCGCTCGATTTCGATGACGTCGGCGCAGCGGATCTCGACGTTTCCTCGGACTTCGAGGCCGATCTGGAAGCCGAGCTCGCCGAGCTGTCCAGGCTCGACACCGACGCGGCCGCCACCGAGCGCGGGTTCGAGGCCGGGGAGAGCGACGCCGAGGCCATCGACGACGAGTTGACGGTGTCCGAAATCGACGTGTCCGAGCTGGTCGATGAGGAAACGCTGGCGGCGATCGATTCGCCGCTGTCCCGCTCGGCCGATGCCGGCGGCGAAGACCTCGACGCGCTGAGCGCCGAGTTGGAGCGCGAGCTGGCCGACGCCGAGACGGACTCTGCCGCAAGCCGGCAGGAGACCCGGGGCGAAGACCAAGCGCCGGGCATCGATGTCGAGGAGATCGACGAAGCCGCCGCTGAAGCCGCCTGGGAAGCCGAACTGGCCGCTGCAGAGGGTGATGCTGACACCGCCTTCGCGGACGCCGAGCTGGAAGAAGGCAGCCTGTTCGCCATCGATGCGGTGCTCTTCGACATCCTCAAGGCCGAGGTGGCGGGGCATCTTGAAACCGTCGACGACTACGTCAACCGCAGCCGCGGCCAGCCCGAGCCGGTCAACGATCCGCTGTTGCGCGCCGTGCACACCATGAGTGGCGCCTTCGCGATGACCGAAGTGCCGCACATCACCGACGTGGTCAGCCCGCTGGAGGGCTATATAAAGCGCCTGATCGCCCAGCGCGCCGCGCCCTCGCGCGACGGCGTGGCGCTGATCGAGCAGGCCGCCGAAGCGATCCGCCAGCTGATGCAGTCGCTGGAACAGGAGCCCCCCTACGCCCCCGCCTTCACCGGCTTGGCCGAACAGCTGCAGGCCCTGCGCGACACCCTTCCCGAGCCCAGTGGCCCGCTTCTGCCGCTGCATGTCGAGAGCGACGAGGAAGCCCCGGAACGCCGCGACAGCGTGTCGGCGGACGCCGAAGCGGACGTCCAGGCGACGGCGGGGGATGCGTCTGGGTCCGCTGAGCGGGCCGAGCAGGCCGAGTCCCAGGTCGACGAGCCTGCCGCAAGCGAGCAGATGGAAGCCCCCGGCGCCGAGTATGAGCTGGCCGAATTCGAGGCATCCCAGCCCGAGCAGGTTGGTGCCGATCCGGACACCGCGGCCGAGCGCGAAGCAGATCAGCCCACCGAGCAGGTGACCGAGCTTGCTGCTTCCGACCCGAGCGCCCCAAGCGCAGATGGCCCGGAAGCCGACTTCGAGGAACTCGAGTTCGACGACCTCGACCTTGCTTCGCTGGAACTGCCGGAGGAGCTCGCCGAGCAGTCCGACGGCGCCTTCGAGATCATCGAGGAGCAGTACGAGGAACCCGCTCTGGCCGCGGATGCCGAACAGACCGCAGCAACCTACGAACCAGGCAGCGCGGAGGACGAGGACGAGGACGATGCGGCCCTGGTAGCCCTGCTGCTGGCCGATGCTTCCGAGCCGGCCGACACCGCCGGGCTTGAAGCAGTCACCGTTCCGGACATGGATGAAGCGGCGATCGAAGCAGCCCTGGCAGGTCTGCCGGGAGTCGAGGATCGGGCGGCCGCCGACAGCGCCGCCGAAGACAGGATCGAAGAGGCCAGCGAGGCGTCGCACAGCGACGGGTTGGTTGCATCCGAATCCGTCGAGCCTGGACAAGCCGAACCGCAGCAGGCCGAGCCCGAAGTCGACGAAGCCCAGACGGCCGAGGCGGACACGAGCCTCGCCGAGCGCGATGCGCAGGCCGACGATCAGGCCGAAGTCGATGCTGCGGGCGTCGACGCCGTCGAAGCCGTAGAGGCCGTAGAGGCCGTAGAGGCCGAAGCGGAGCTGGCCGACGACGAGCAGGAAGCGCAGCCGCTGGCCGAGCAGCAAGCCGGCACGGCGGAATCCGTCGAGGCCGAGGAAGATCAGGCTCAGGAAGTCGAGTCCGAAGCCGTCGAGGAGCACGCTGAGGAAGCGGCGCAGGCGGTCGAAGCCGAGCTGGTTGAGGAGGGCGCGAGCGATCAGTTCGAAGATGAGCTCGACGAGCAGGCGCCGCCGCTATCGGCTGAGCAGGAGTCGTCGGCAGCAGAAGATGACGCAGAGGCAGAGGCGGCCGAGGGCCGCGCCAGCGAAGCTGCGGCCAGCGGCCTGGCTGCGGCTCTAGCCAATGCCGACCCGGATCCGGACGCTCCGCTGATCCTGCCGGACATGGACGAAGAGCTGCTCGACATCTTCCTTGAGGAAGGCGTCGACATCCTCGACCACAGCGACGGCCTGCTGGCCAAACTGCGAGACAATCCCAGCGACCGCGAACTCGTGGTCGGCCTGCAGCGCGACCTGCATACCCTCAAGGGCGGTGCGCGCATGGCTGGCCTGGTGCCGATCGGCGATCTGGGCCATTCGGCCGAGTCGCTGCTCGAAGCGGTCGCCGACGGCCGCCGCGACCTTGGCGGTGCCGGCATGGAAGTGCTGGAGCGGGTGTTCGACCGCCTGCACGGCATGGTCACCCGGGTCGGCGAGCGAAAGGCGCTGGGCATGCCCACTACCTTGCTCGGCTACGTCGAGACCCTGGCCCGCGGCGAGCCGCTGGAGTTTGCCGCCGCCGGCGACGAGCAATCCGAGCTGGCCGAGCCGATCGCCGTGCCGGTGGCCGAGCAGCCGACCGAGCTTGCCTCGGTGGCGCGCCCGACCGCGATGGACACCGCGCTCGACGACGACGAGACCCTTACCCGCGCGCCGCAGGAACAGATCCGCATCCGCGCCGATCTGCTCGATCGCCTGGTCAACTACGCCGGTGAAGTCGCCATCTATCGCGCCCGCCTGGAGCAGCAGGTCGGCTCGTTCCGCGGTGGCCTGGTGGAGATGGAAGCCACCACCAATCGCTTGCGCGAGCAGCTGCGCCGGCTGGAGATCGAAACCGAAGCGCAGATCATCGCCCGCTACCAGCGCGAGCAGGATGAGGGCGAGGCAGCCAACTTCGACCCGCTGGAGCTGGATCGTTTCTCCACCCTGCAGCAGCTCTCGCGAGCGCTCGCCGAGTCGGCCGCCGATCTGACCAACCTGCAGGGCACCCTCGAGGACCTGACCCGCCAGTACGAGACCCTGCTGCTGCAGCAGTCGCGGGTCAGTTCGGAACTGCAGGAAGGCTTGATGCGCACGCGCATGGTGCCCTTCGATGCGCTGGTTCCTCGGCTGCGTCGCATCCTCCGTCAGACCGCCAGCGAGCTCGGAAAGAAGGCCCAGCTCAAGGTCGAGGGCGCACAGGGCGAGATGGATCGCAACGTGCTTGATCGGATGACCGCGCCGCTCGAGCACATGCTGCGCAACGCCCTCGCCCACGGTCTGGAAACCCCGGAAGATCGCGAGGCCGCCGGCAAGCCGGCCGAAGGCACGGTGCGCATCCACGTCTCGCGTGAAGCCTCCGAGGTCGTGCTGCGGGTTTCCGACGACGGTCGCGGCATGGATCGCGATGCGATCCGCCGCAAGGCCATCGAACGTGGCCTGCTCGACCCCGAAGCGCAGATTTCCGACCGCGAGCTGTTCGGCTTCGTGCTCGAGTCGGGTTTCTCGACCGCCGCATCTGTCAGCAAGATCGCCGGCCGCGGCGTCGGCATGGACGTGGTCCATAGCGAGATCAAGCAGCTCGGCGGTTCGCTGTACATCGAGTCCGAATTCGGCCGCGGCAGCGAGTTCGTTGTCCGCCTGCCGTTCACCCTGGCGGTCACCCAGGCGGTGTTCGTCAAGCTCGGCGAGACCTCCTACGCAATCCCGATCACCTCGGTGCAGGGCGTGGCACGTATTGCTCCCGATCTGCTGCAGAGCAAGCTCTCCGAGGGCGACCCGAGCTTCGAGTACGCCGGCGAGCGCTACGCGATCCATGACCTCGGATTGCTGCTCGGCCACGGCCAGGTGCGCGCCACCGAGTCGCTGCAGGTGCCCCTGCTGCTGGCCCGATCCGGCGACCTGCGCGCCGCGATCTGCATCGATCAGGTGATCGGCAGCCGCGAGATCGTGGTCAAGCCGACCGGTCCACAGGTCAACTCGATCCCGGGAATCTTCGGCGCCACGGTGATGGGCGATGGCTCGGTGGTGATCATCCTCGACGTCGCTCCCTTGGTGCGTCGCGCGGCTGCCCTGCACGCCATCGGCGAAACGCCGACGCAGGTCGAGCCGGTCGAGAAGCGCGCCATCCCGCTGGTCATGGTGGTCGACGACTCGATCACCATGCGCAAGGTCTCCGGCCGCGTGCTGGAGCGTGGCGGCTACGAGGTGATGACCGCCAAGGACGGTGTCGACGCCATCGAGAAGATGCAGGAGCGCGTCCCCGATGCCATGCTGCTGGATATCGAGATGCCGCGCATGGACGGTTACGAGCTCGCCACCCACATGCGCAACGACGTTCGCCTGCGCGGAGTGCCGATCATCATGATCACGTCGCGCACCGGCGAGAAGCATCGTCAGCGCGCCTTCGAGATCGGCGTTGATCGCTACCTCGGCAAGCCTTATCAGGAAGCCGAACTGATGCGTAACGTGCAGGAACTGCTGAAGGTGGGTCGTGGCGGCGCTGCTTGATCCGGCGATGGCCGAGCGGGTTGCCCTGCTCGGCCGCGACGATGAGGTGCGCACCCAGCTGCGCCTGGCGCTGAGCGAGGCTGGCGCGGAGATCGTCCATGAAGGGGATCCGCGTGAGGCGGATGCCAGCGCACTGCGCGATCTGCGCGCCGGAACCCTGATCGTCAATCTCGATGCCGGGCTGGAAGATGCCATCGACCACCTGGACGCGCTGTTCGACGACGCCTCGGTGCAGGTCGTGTTCAACGAGTCCGAGGTCACCCAGAAGCTGTCCGGATGGGACCTGTCGCGTTGGGCAAGGCACCTGGTCGCCAAGGTGCTACGACACGGCGATGTCACCCCACCGCTGCCGCCCGGCGCGGAGTCCCTGCCGCTGCGTGACCTGCAGCCCTCGCCGCACACGCGCACCCAGGCTGCCGAGCCCGACCAGGGCGCGTTCGACGATATCGCCAACGAGGCCCGGTTGAGTGGTGAGGTGGTGCCCGCCAGCCGCATGCCGGACAAGGCGCCGGAGGAAGTCCCGGACGAGCCGGTGCTGGTGGAACTCGAGCGCGAGACCGATGCGCCGGAGGCCGACTACGAGCTGACCGCGGTCTCGCTTGAGAAGCCCCTTCCTCAGACCGCCTCCAGCGAGTATCTCGGCGCCGATGAAGTGCTCGAGATCGACGATTTCGAACTGGTCCCGCACGATGAACTCCCCGGTGCGCCGCGCAGGCTCGGGCCGGACGAGCCCACGGTGGTGCTGTCGCGCGACGAGCTGCATCGGCAGTTGGCGGTCGACGCTTCCGAGCGCGCGGACAGTGATCTGCTTTCCCCGCGTCGAGGCAATGACGACCCGACCGTCGTGCTCGACCGTGCCGAGATCGAGGCCGGACTCTCGGCCCTGGAGCAGGAGCCCGATAGCATCGATGTGGCGCCGGCGAGCAGCGCCTATGTCGAGGCCAGCGCGGACGATGGCGACCAGCTGGACCTTTCAGGCATCGACGATCTGCTGGATTTCGATCCGGACAGCGCCCGCGCGCAGCGCCCGGCGGACGACGAGGACGAGGTCGACCTGAGCCTTGACGAGGACGTCGCCGCGCTCGCCGCCCAGCTGGATGCGCTGTCGGGTGAATCGGAAGCGGATGATGACGAACTGACCATGGCGGTCGAGGACCATGGGCTGGACATCGGCTTCGACCTGCCCGACCTGTCCGAGGACACCGACGGAGAGGATGCCGGAAGCGGCGCGCAAACAGACGCGGCCGCTGCTTCCACAACGGCTTCGCTGGAGCCTGGCCCGCTGCCCGAGACCACCGAGCCCGCCGTCAAGGCGAGCGGGTTCGGCGAGCTGAGCCTGCTCGACCTCGATGCCGAGATCGCGCCCACTCCGGCAGCAGCGAAACCGGTCGCCAGCGCCGAGTTCGACCGTTCCGGCCTGAGCCTGGCGCCGCTGGAGGGCGAGGCTCTGGCCGCGCAGGACGCCGGCGACGCAGCGATCAAGAAGGTGGTGGTGCTCGGCGCCTCGATTGGCGGCCCGGATGCGCTGCGCAGTTTCCTTGGCGCGATACCGGCGGATTTCCCGGCCCTGTTCGTGCTGGTCCAGCATCTGGAGAACGGCTTCTTCGCGCGCCTTTCCCAGCAACTGCAGAAGGCTTCGGCGCTCACCGTACGGGTTGCCGGAGAGTCGGATGAGCCGATTGGCATGGGTCAGGTCCTGGTACTGCCCTCGGATGCCCGCTACCGGATTCGCCGTGACGGCAGTCTGGAGCGCGCAGACTACGACGAGCCGCCGCGCTACAAACCGTGCATCGATGACGCGTTTCGCGCGGTCGCCGACGAGTTCGGCGCCGATACCCTGGCGATCATCTTCAGCGGCATGGCCGGCGATGCCGTGGACGGCGCCAGCCACGTTACCGCGATGGGCGGCGAGGTGTGGGGGCAGGACCCGGCCAGCTGTGTGGTCAGTTCGATGATCGACGGCGCACGTTCACGCGGCCTGATCGAGGTCACCGCCAGCCCGCGGGAACTGGGCGAACGACTGGTCGCCCGCTTCGGGCCGGGCTGAGTCAGGGTCAACCATTGCCGCAGGCCGCGGCACCAGCAAGGAACGATGCTTACCATGCAAGAGCAGTCGAGCGACATCCGCGGAGTGATGATCACCGTCACCAATGGCCGCCTGCTGCTGCCCAATGCAACGGTGGCCGAGGTCATCACCTATTCCGATCCGGAGCCGGTTCCCGGCGCACCGGATTGGCTGCTCGGCCGGATTCGCTGGCGCGGCTGGCGGATTCCGATGGTCTCGTTCGCCCGGCTGGCCGGCTACTCGCACAATGAAGGCGAGCGCGGAGCCAAGGTCGCCGTGCTGAAAGCCTTGTCGGGACATCCCCGTTTGCCCTATTTCTGCATGATCACCCAAGGCTTCCCGCGCCTGACCACGGTCTCCGCCAGCGCCCTGCTCGAGCGCGCCGAGGATGAGCTGCTTCCCGAAGGCGCCCTGATGCGCGTCCAACTCCGCGATGACGAGGCGGTTATTCCCGACTTCGAGCTGATCGAAGGCCGCCTGGTCGAGGCGATGGAAGCCGCCTAAAAGATCGAAAGCGGAGTGCGGGCGCAAGTTTGCCGTTCGTCGATGCCCATCCATTGCGCCGGCTTTCTGTGGGA